>JANYGE010000283.1 GCA_025362535.1 Hyphomicrobiales bacterium | reverse complement strand
ATCCGTGTACTGAACTTTATGGAATTCTTCGTAATAGGGCTTGAGGCCTTTCATGATGGCAATGGCATCAGGAATTGAAGGCTCGTTCACATCGATCTTCTGGAAGCGCCGCACTAAAGCGCGGTCTTTTTCAAAATGTTGGCGATATTCTTTATAAGTGGTTGACCCAATGCAGCGCAGCGCCCCGCCAGCCAAGGCAGGCTTCAGTAGGTTGGAGGCATCCATTGCCCCGCCTGATGTGGCACCAGCGCCGATCACAGTGTGAATTTCATCAATGAACAAAATGGCCCCAGGCTTCTGTTCAATTTCTTTCATCACAGCCTTGAGGCGTTCTTCGAAATCACCGCGATAGCGTGTGCCAGCCAAGAGTGTGCCCATGTCGAGGCTATAGACGGTGCAGTTCTTTAACACATCCGGCACTTCACCCTTGGTGATCTTGCGCGCCAAGCCTTCGGCTATTGCCGTTTTTCCAACACCCGGTTCTCCGACAAACAGTGGATTATTTTTATTGCGGCGGCACAGGATTTGGATGGTGCGATTCACTTCGGCTTCGCGCCCAATCAATGGATCGATTTTGCCCTCGCCAGCTTTCTTGTTCAGATCGACGCAATAGGCCTCAAGTGCGGATTCAGTTTTCTTTTTCGTGCCGCCTGGGCCCTGCCCGGCTTCCTCGCCATTACTCTCAGCATCGTTTTCGGCAGCACCACGCACGGGGCGTGTTTCGGAAAGGCCAGTCTTTTTGGCTATGCCATGCGAAATATAATTGACGGCATCATAGCGCGTCATATCCTGTTCTTGCAGGAAGAAGGCGGCATGGCTTTCGCGCTCGGCAAAAATAGCAACCAGAACATTGGCTCCCGTTACCTCTTCACGGCCCGATGATTGCACATGGATAACTGCGCGCTGAATCACCCGTTGGAAACTGGCGGTGGGTTTGGCTTCAGTCACGTTATCGGTGACGAGATTGCTCAGCTCATTGTCAACATAATCCGATAAACTGAGCTTCAATTCCTCAATATCAACACCGCAAGCGCGCATCACGCCGATCGCATCTTTGTCTTCTGTGAGTGATAACAGCAAATGTTCAAGCGTGGCCAATTCCTGTTTGCGGCTGGCGGCATGGGCCAAGGCTCGGTGCAAGGCTTTCTCTAGGCTTCTGGAAAATGTTGGCACGCAGATTATCCTTTCACGATACTCATGACATCTGAAGCGCCACAAGCTGAACTCTGTTTACTATATATGCATTCTTCGCGGACTGGGTAGAGCCAAGCCAAAAAGAAATATTCAATCTTTTTCCATTGTGCATTGGAGGGGTTGGCCATGCTCTTTGGCAAAATCCATCACTTGCGTTACTTTAGTTTCGGCAACTTCAAAAGTATAGACGCCACACACCCCCACACCATTGCGGTGCACATGCAACATGATTCTCTGCGCTTCTTCTCCGGTTTTATTGAAGAAGAGCTGCAGCACCACCACCACAAATTCCTGCGTGGTGAAATCGTCGTTCAACAACAGAACCTTATACATCGAAGGTTTTTGGGTTTTCGGTTTGGTTTTCGTCAGTACGTTAGTGTCGGAATCGTCTGATCTACGTGTCGGTGTTTTAGCCATGCCCACAATATAAGTGATTTCGCGAAAATGTGGAGGGCTAGCGCCAAAGTTTCTACCGGCACTCATCCCTGAGGAGAGTAGAATCGCAGCATACAACCCAATGCAGCTTTATTCCCTTTCTTAAATTCAAATTAAGAATGGCAATCTAGAATCCATATTGGGACGAGTGCCCGGTGTGGATATGGCTCTCCCTGTTGAGGCTAGGAAATGGTCAGATGACCGATGTTGAGTTGCGTAAAGTGGGCCGCTGGCTAAGTGAAGGCGGAAAATTATTCATTGGGTTCGATGAAGAAGGGTCCCAAAAAATCAAGGTGATTCATGGTCCACTTGGCATGTTTGTGCATCGCTATGAAATCACCGAAGCTCAGCTCCTGGATTTGAAGGAGATGATTCTTCAGAGCATGAGCACCCAAGCCGCTTAAATATCCAACCCTTCTGCGCTCACAAATTCCGCACGTTCACTGATAAAATTGAAGCGCTCTTCAGGCTTATTGCCCATGAGCTGCTCTACGATACGAGCCGTTGAGGCTTGGGCGGCCACATCTGTGGTCACCCGCAAAAGCAAACGCTTAGCTGGGTCCATCGTGGTTTCTTTAAGTTGATGCGCCATCATCTCGCCGAGGCCTTTGAAGCGCCCAACTTCCACTTTGCCCCGTCCTCCAAAATTGGCAAGCAACTCATCCTTGTGCTGCTCGTTTCTGGCATAGGTCGTCTTGCCACCTTGGGTGAGCCGGTAAAGTGGCGGCACCGCAAGATAAAGATGACCATCATCAATCACCTTCGGCATTTGCCGATAGAAGAATGTCATCAACAGTGAAGCGATATGCGCGCCGTCTACATCAGCATCTGTCATGATGATGATTTTATCATAGCGCAAATCTTCTTCTCGGTAAGAATTGCCCATGCCACAGCCAATGGCTTGCACCAGATCTCCGATTTGCTGATTTGCAGCGAGTTTGTCTTTGCCAGCATTGGCCACATTTAGAATCTTACCGCGCAGAGGCAGCACGGCTTGATTGACACGGTTGCGCGCCTGCTTGGCGGAGCCACCTGCAGAGTCGCCTTCAACAATGAACAGCTCCGAGCCTTCTGCCAGAGTGGCAGAACAATCGGCCAATTTGCCCGGCAGCCGCAATTTGCGCACAGCGGTTTTGCGACCCACTTCTTTTTCCTGGCGGCGGCGAATGCGTTCTTCAGCGCGGTCAACAATCCACGCCAATAATTTGTCGGCTTGTGCGGGGTGACCAGTGAGCCAGTGGTCGAAATGGTCACGTACCGCGTTTTCAACAATGCGCGCGGCATCCAATGTCGCAAGTTTATCTTTGGTTTGGCCCTGGAATTCGGGCTCGCGGATAAACACCGAAAGCATTGCACCTGATTGCACCATAACATCATCTGCGGTGATTACTGCGGCGCGTTTATTATTGACCATCTCCGCATAGGTTTTAAGTGAGCGCATGAGAGCAATGCGGAAGCCAGCTTCATGGGTGCCGCCGTCAGGGGTTGGAATGGTGTTACAGTATGACGACATAAAGCCATCCTCACCACCAAACCAGGCCACAGCCCATTCAACAGAACCATGGCCACCGGTTTTTTCGACCTTGCCGGAGAAAGCCTCATCGACAACACGTGTCATGCCCTCGAGGCGTTCTTCGAGAAAATCTTTCAAGCCGCCAGGGAAATGGAAAACCGCTTCGGTTGGCGTATCCTTATCCTTCAAGTGAACAGGATCACATTTCCAGCGAATTTCCACGCCACCAAATAAATATGATTTGGAACGCGCCATTCTATAAAGTCTGGCAGCGGAGAATGCAGTGTTGCCCTTACCAAAGATTTGATGGTCTGGTAAAAATTTTACGGTCGTGCCACGCCGACCAGACAC
>JANYGE010000253.1 GCA_025362535.1 Hyphomicrobiales bacterium | reverse complement strand
GATCTTTGCCTTGATTGTAAGTTTCAATGATTTCTTTGTATTTTTCATAAAACTCTAACCGAATGGGATTTTCTTTCACCATTCGCTCCAGCTTCTTTTCGATTGCCGCCTGAAGGTCAAAAACCACGGTGTTTTGCTATTGATATTTCGCAAACGCCTTGCGCAACTTGTCAACATCCAACATGGCAAGATCAACAAAGTCATTGTCATTTTTGGCGGTGGCGATCAGTTCAACGCTTGCATCAACTTCCATCTGAAGCCGCATGATGATGTCAATGATGTCGGCGGTATCACGCCAGCCCAGAAACTGAAACGACAAATGCAAACACAAATCGCCGCGTGTGTTCTAAGCCAAAGTCTCTCCAAAAATGGGGGGATTGTCATTGCGCTGTCATTTTCAGGCGATGGCAATCTCAAGCTTATTGCAGCCAGTTGCAAGAGAATCTCAAAACGAAACCACGCAGTTGTCACTGCAAAAACCTCTAATTCTGTCTGCGAGCAACAACTGTCTGCATCCGTTCAATGATGGCAGGCATACGCTGATCAGGATCGTGATTCTTCCACTGGGCAAGCGAAAGGCGCTGTCTTTCCGCATAGAAGCTAGGGTCTTTTGTAAGCTTGGCAAGCGCATCAAGCCATGGCCTCGCATCGGATTCTCTAGGAATTGTTTTGGGATGGTCGATGAGTTCTTTGCCTACATCAATGATGACTGCAGCATTTCCCAGAACTTCTGGGAGGCCCCCGCGATTGGTTGAAATAACCGGTATGCCGAGGGAGAGAGCCTCAATTGCAGACCTTCCTCCGCTCTCATGCCAGAGGGACGGCATTAACAGGATGCGTGTCATTCCGAAGACACGGCCCATATCCTGTTGAAGGCCGATCTTCACAATATTAGAGAGTTTGGAAAATTCAGTTTTATACTGCTCATCAGATTGGGCCAAAGTTGCCCGGCTTTCCACCACGAGGAATTTCAATTCAGGGAGTTCTTTTTCTGCAATCTGCGCAATTCGGTAGAACAAGGTGACCCCCTTGTCTGAACCAGGATTTATGAAGGTCACATAAACCGGAGCCGCATCTTTCGATGGGATTTTTGGTTTTACAATGAACTTGCCTATGGCATATGAATCCAGACCCAGCCTAGCAGCATAAAGCTCTCGTGTTGCTTCCGTGTCGGTAAAAACCTGATCGACGCCTTTAAAGGCATCTTTTTCCTTATAGCCAGGATGGGCTAAATAGAAGAAAGTGGCGATGCCTCTGTCACTGGCCTCACGCAAAAGCATGCGTTCTAAAAGTCCACTGCCATAAGTAATGAGCACATCGGGTTTCTTGATGTCAAAATACGTCATGGCATGACGGTATATTTTCATCTCATCACGTGCTGGTATAAAACTTCTATTAGAAATAATTGTGGGAATTATTAAGTGCTGAACTCCAGCAATATCTTGCCGCCAAAACTCGATTTCTTGTGTCGCAGATCTGATTGGCATCCCTCCATTGGCTCTGATATTTTCGGGCGGGTGCTCAAACAGTGGTTTGTCATAAATGGAACCGGTGAGGGACTGACACTCATTGCCCCATTTGCTCAAATACCCAAGAAACGTCGCGACGCTTCTGGCCGCACCGCTGCTGGGATCAATCAGGCAGTTTCCTGAGGCGAATAGAATCTTCACATATTACCTCTTTCATTTATCATGTTTTGAAACAACCAGCCGAACACCCCCATCGCGGCGCATGCTGGCACCCCACTTAAACTTTACGGGTTGCTGATCCACAGGTTCGAAACGAAGATAACGCAAGAGAACAGTAAGAGCCACGGAGATTTCCGTCAGAGCAATTTTTGAGCCACCGCAAGCTCTCTGCCCAACAGAAAACGGCAGGAGGTGTTTTCGTTGTTCTCCTTGTGGGTCTCCATCAGGGAAACGTTCAATTTCCATTTTTGAGGGTGCATGCCAAAACGTACTGTCATGATGCAATCCAATGATAGAAAATAAAATCTTTTGGCCAGCCTTAACCTCTGTCCCAGCTACACTATCGTTCTCTACTGCAACTCGTGACAGGATTGGAATTGCCGGAAACATGCGGAAAGTTTCGTTGATGAATGCCGACATCAATTTGCTTGGCGCGTGAGTCTTTTCACCATCGAGATCTTCTGGCAACTGCAGCACTTCTTGCCTTAACCGATCTTGCAATGCAGGCTGGTGTGCTAGTAGCATAAGAGCCCAACACAGCGTGGATGATGTCGTATCAAAACCAGCAAAAAACAGCGTACAGAACTCACCAAACAAATCGAGGTCAGAAGAAAATGCTGAATAGAAATTATCCAACAGAGGATCGGCAGTTATGCTGTCGCTCCGACCCCTGGAAATAAGCGCCAGAATAGTGGCTTTGACATCTCCAAAGGCTCTTTCGGCTTCATTCCTCTCGAGGGGGTTCATCGGATATGGCGTATCTTGAATATTCCAGCTGGTCTTGCCGCAATATGATAAAAGAATTCGTAGATCATCATAAAACTGTGTCGGCAGATCCGAAATGTTCAGATCAAAAATCGTTTTCATAACAACGGAGGCTGCCGCATGATCGATAAAACCATCGATTGTGACCACGGGGCTGTTTTTTGCAGCCGCACGCAATTGGGCGGCGGCATGGCCATAAAACAAACTCGTTTGCTGCACTACATCTCCCGGCTTGACCCGAGAAATAAGCGGCTGACCAATTTTCTGGAGTTTGCGCCATAGGTCGCCATCAGTTGTTAGCCGACTTTTTCCAAAGAAGCTAACAAAGGACCCAAAATTCTTAACATAATTATCTGGCCTGTCACGCAGAATGGTTTGTACGGAACTCGAGTCCTGACAAACCAGCAGCTTTTCTCTGCCAAAATTAATAATAACCTGCTCGCCCGGAAGCTCCTGTGCCAACCGATAAAACAATGAACACGGATCATTGAGAACCAGCTCACCAATACGCCGATCAGTTGCGTTTACTTCTTTCATGCATCACAACATTAAAAAAAAGTCTCGCCACTTATATAGCAGCGAGACTCAAAACAAAATCAAAGATAGACAATTTCAACTATACGAATGGGTATCAAAACCTAGAGATGAACCGAACAAAAGGTCCATGAGCAAGCGTAGTTTGGTTGTCACTACCACCGCTTCCAGTCTTGTCTTCGGCACGGATACTATCCCAGTATTCAGCGCGATACCCAACTGTGAGAACGGAA
>JANYGE010000181.1 GCA_025362535.1 Hyphomicrobiales bacterium | reverse complement strand
ATATCTATGGCTTTGCCCCCGCCCTCTCATATTCTTACACACGCAATTTCAGCAATATCGCGCTGTGGGATTTTGATTCCCATGCAGTCGATTTCCGCCTGACCAAAGATTTCTAAGTCTTGCGGCACGGAACGTCACTGGCTAAAGCAAATCTATGAAATTCAAATCGGGCCAAGATTTCGCGAATCTCTCCTCCAAAGCTGTCACAGTTCTGGGCATGTCGGGGGTTGGCAAAACCACTTTGGCGGCCCTGCTGCAGGAACAACAGTGGTTTCAATACTCAGTCGATTACCGCATCGGCACGCGCTATATGGACGAGCATATTGTCGATAATTTTAAGCGTGAAGCCATGGGCAATCCGTTTCTGGCCGAATTGTTGCGCTCGGATTCAATTTATATCCGCTCGAATATTACGTTCCATAATCTGGCACCACTTTCCACTTATCTGGGCAAGCCCGGCAATCCAGCCAAGGGAGGAATTTCATTTGCCGAATATAAACGCAGGCAAGCCCAGCACCGAGAAGCGGAAATCAAAGCCCTGCTTGACGTGCCAGAATTTATTGGGCGCGCTGCAGAGATTTACCGCTACAAAAATTTCATCTGTGACTCTGGCGGCAGTCTTTGTGAAGTGGTCGACCCTGACAGTTCTAATGATCCGGTCCTCAAATCATTGAGCGAGAATACGCTGCTGCTCTATATTGAGGGCACGCCCGAACATTCCAAAATGCTGGTGGAGCGTTTCCGCAAGCATCCAAAGCCTATGTATTATCAACCGCAGTTTCTTGATGATAAGTGGGCTCAATATAAATCATTGAATAAAATTACAAATGACGATGATGTTGATCCCGATGGCTTTGCTGTCTGGGGCTTTGAGCAATTGCTGCTGCATCGCATTCCGCTCTATAGAAAAATTGCGGACCACTATGGTTACACTATACGAATGCATGACGTGCCAAAGGTTCAAACTGAACCAGATTTTATAAATCTGCTCTCCCGCACCATCGATCAAGCATAAGCTGACACACCATGCCCATTCGCATTCCAGATGAACTCCCCGCCCGCCGCATTCTTGAACAAGAAGGTGTGGCCGTGATGACTGAAGCCACGGCCAATCGCCAAGACATCAGGCCGTTGCGCATTGGTCTCTTAAATTTAATGCCTAACAAAATCAAAACTGAAACACAGTTTGCAAGATTAGTTGGTGCAAGCCCCTTGCAGGTTGAGCTGTCGCTCATCAAAATAACCAATCACACGCCAAAGAACACTTCGCAAGATCACATGCTGGCCTTCTATGAGAGCTGGGAAGATATAAAAGACCAGCGCTTCGATGGTCTGATCGTAACTGGTGCCCCTATCGAGCAAATGCCTTTTGAGGACGTAACTTATTGGGAAGAGCTCTCACGCATTTATACTTGGACACAGACGCATGTGCACTCAACCCTCAACGTGTGCTGGGCCGCACAGGCCGCACTCTATCATTTCCATAAGGTTCCAAAACATGCCTTGGAGCAAAAAGCCTTTGGCATTTATGCTCACAAGAATCTGAAACCAGCTTCACCCTTACTGCGTGGCTTTTCTGATAATTTTGAAATGCCGGTTTCGCGCTGGACCGAAAACTTAAGTCCTGATTTGCCACCGAACCGCGGGCTGGAAACTTTAATTGCGTCTGAAACGGTTGGCTTGTGTCTGGTCACTGACCCAGTCCATCGCATGATCAACATGTTCAACCATATTGAATATGATACTGATTCATTGGGCGATGAATATTTTAGAGATGTTGAAGCGGGCAAGGCCATCAATATTCCGGCCAACTATTTTCCTGGAAATGATCCCAAGCGAAAACCCGAAAATCGGTGGCGCGCGCATGCTCACCTGCTCTTCGGTAATTGGATCAATGAGCTTTATCAAACCACACCTTATGATTTGAACAATATTGGCAAAGCCTAGTCGCCTCTTGTTTTCAAGCCCTTAAAGCCCCAATTATAATAGTTTGAAACAAAGGGTATTCGACACGTTGAACCTGACCAGCTTCATAGATGGCAGTCGCATTGCTGCTGGCGGCTTGAAAGATTTTGCCGCAGGTTTGGTGCAGCCCACTATCAGGTTTGGCGTCACTGGTCTTTCGCGCTCTGGTAAAACGGTTTTTATCACATCACTGGTTCATGCGCTGTTGAAGCAGGCGCGCCTGCCGGTTTTTGAAGCGATGGCTCAAGGCCGCATCACGCAGACCTATCTGGAACCACAGCCCGATGATGATCTGCCGCGCTTTGCCTATGAAGATCATCTTGCCGCACTGACCTCACAAGACCGCCATTGGCCCGAAAGCACAAGGCGCATCAGCCAATTGCGCATCACACTGGATTATCAGCCCAGCGGATTCTTCGCTCGCAATTTTGGCAGCGGAAAACTTCATGTCGATATCATCGATTACCCCGGCGAATGGGTGCTTGATTTACCCTTGATGAATCTCACCTATCAACAATGGTCAGCCAAAACCATTATAGACAGCCGCAAAGCCCCGCGCCAAAAACTGGCCAGCGTTTGGCACAAGCACTTGCAAACCCTCCGCGCGGAGAAACCAGCTCAAGAAAGCGATGCGGTAACTTCGGCCGCGCTTTTCACCGGCTATTTGGCAAGTTGCCGCGCTGAAGAGGTCTCGCTATCATCTTTGCCGCCGGGCCGTTTTTTAATGCCGGGTGATCTTGAAGGCTCACCTCTGTTGACCTTTGCCCCACTTGATGTGGCCGAGGATGCACAATTTGCATCTGGCTCATTGGGCCAACTCATGGCGAGGCGTTATGATTCCTATGTGGCGAAAGTGGTGAAGCCATTTTTCTTTGGCCATTTTGCCAGATTAGACCGCCAGATTGTTTTGGTTGACGTGCTCACCGCATTGAATGCCGGAGCGGGTGCCGTAAATGATCTTAAAACTGCATTGACCGATGTGATGTCCAGTTTCAGATTGGGGGCCAATTCCATTGTGTCGGAACTCTTTGGTCATCGCATCGAAAAAATTCTCTTCGCTGCAACCAAGGCTGATCTTTTGCACCACAGCTCGCATGACCGATTGGAAGCCATCTTGAAGGTGCTGATCGATGAAGCGGCAAAGCGTGCTGAATATGCAGGTGCGACTTATGATATCACCGCCATCTCGGCTATCCGCGCCACGCGTGAGGCTTTCGTCAAGCAAAAGGGCGAAGACCTTGCTTGCATCGCAGGCATACCGCAAAATCATGAGAAGCTAGGTGAGATGATTTTTGACGGCACAAAAGAAGCAGCCATTTTCCCGGGGGACTTGCCAGAAGATCCACACGCTGCATTGAAGGGTGAGCTTGAGGGCCAACTCAAATTTCTGCGCTTTCGCCCGCCCTTAATGCATGGTGCAACTTTCCCACATATTCGTTTGGACCGCGCCCTTGAATTTTTGATCGGTGACAAATTTCCATGACCAAGACTAATCGCGCACCACAGGCCTTCATTCTTGATCAAGAAGCTGAGCCCAAAAAATCAACCCGTAAACCGAGTATCACTTTTACTAATGAAGAGCCAGCACAAGAGCTTGTGCTGGCACCACAATCCTATATCCAACCAGCCACGCGCGGGTGGCGTTGGGGCAGTCTGTTGGTCGGCAGTTTGTTTTCGCTGGTAACATTATGGGTGGGCTTCACGGCAACCCAAATGATTGAGAGCTTCTTTGCCCGCTCGCCCCTCTTAGGCTGGACTGCCCTTGGAATTGCGGGCCTTGCCGCCCTTGCTGCACTGGTTATTATCGTGAAAGAAATCTGGGGCCTTGCCCGCTTGCGCCGCATTGAAAAACTGCAACTCACTGC
>JANYGE010000147.1 GCA_025362535.1 Hyphomicrobiales bacterium | reverse complement strand
AACACCGTGCCATAGCGCGTATATTGATTGATTTTCTTGCGGCCCGATTCGCCTTCTTTTTTCAAAGCTTCCAAATGCGGCGAGACGGTTGTCATCAGCTGCATAATAATCGAAGCAGAAATGTAAGGCATGATGTTCAGGGCGAAAATAGCTAAGCGGCCAAGCGCTCCACCGGCCATATTATTCACCCAACCCAAAATACCAGAGGCATTGGTTGCGGCAAACTTGGCGGCAGCGAGCGTATCAATACCAGGAATTGGAATGTAAGAGCCCAAACGATAAACGATGAGCGCACCCAGCGTGAACCAAAGTCGCTTCTTCAGATCTTCTGACTTGGTCAGCGCACTGAAATTTATATTCGCCGCAAGTTGTTCAGCTGCCGATGCCATATTTCGTCCTCGTATCTTGTGTCAGGCCCCTATATGGGGGCCCGCCCAAGAACCATCAACCGTGCGCTTTAACTTCTTCAACCACGCGGGAAATTTTAACACTTCCGCCAGCTTTTTCAACCGAGGCAATAGCGCCCTTGGTTGCATAGAATACTTCAAACTTGAGAGCAGACTTCAACTCAGCATTGCCAATCAAGCGAACACCGCCTGCGGCCAATTTCGAGATCACGCCAGCAGCATAAAGCGCTTCAGCAGTAACCGGATTTTTAACATCCAATTTCTTAGCTTCAACAGCAATTGCAACACGGGCCAAATTCACAGCGTTATATTCAACTTGGTTTGGCTTGTTAAAGCCACGCTTTGGCAGACGACGATAAATAGGCATTTGACCGCCTTCGAAGCCTGGCTTAGCGCCGCCCTTTCGAGCAGTTTGACCCTTACCACCGCGACCACCAGTTTTACCTGTGCCTGAACCCAGACCACGGCCAATGCGCTTGCGGTCTTTGCGGGCGCCGGGATTGTCGGCAATCTCATTGAGTTTCATAATCGGTTTTCCTTAGAGTTTATTCGACTACGCGAACAAGATGAGCAACTTTGGCAATCATGCCACGCAACGCTGGTGAATCAACAAGTGTTGATTGACGGCGAATACGGTTGAGCTTCAAGCCAATCAAGGTCGCGCGCTGATCGCCGGGGCGACGCTGCGGACTGGCATATTGCTCAAGAGTAATTGTTTTTGCAGGTGCTTTTGCCATAATAATCGGGTCCTTTAGTCCGAAACAACTTCAGTTGTACGGTTGCGAAGAATGTCGCTCACCTTCTTGCCACGGCGGCTTGCAACCGAGCGTGGGGAAGTTTGCTGCTTCAATGCTTCGAATGTTGCACGAACCATGTTGTATGGGTTTGACGAACCGCGAGATTTCGCAACAACGTCGGCCATGCCAACTGATTCAAACACAGCACGCATTGGGCCGCCAGCGATAACGCCAGTACCTGCAGGAGCTGTACGAAGAGTAACTTTACCAGCACCCCAACGACCATCAATATCGTGGTGAAGGGTGCGGCCTTCTTTCAAAGGCACACGGATCAACGTGCGCTTGGCAGCTTCTGTAGCTTTGCGCACAGCTTCTGGCACTTCACGGGCTTTACCGTGGCCAAAACCTACGCGGCCCTTTTGGTCACCCACAACCACAAGGGCTGCGAAACCAAAGCGCTTACCGCCTTTTACTACTTTTGCAACGCGGTTGATGTGGACCAGCTTGTCAGTAAACTCGCTGTCTTTTTCTTCGCGGTTGTCTTTGCGTTCGGAGCGTTCTTTAGCCATTTGCTAAGCCTGTCGTCCTATAAAAATTAAAACTGAAGTCCACCACTGCGCGCAGCATCGGCCAAAGCCTTGACACGCCCGTGGTAGATATAACCGCCGCGATCGAACACCACATCTTTGATGCCCGCTTTAACAGCACGTTCGGCAATCAACTTGCCAATCGCTTCTGCTGCAGCTTTGTCTGCACCGGTCTTCTTCGCTTTCACGAAGCCTTCTTCCAAAGTGGAAGCCGATGCTACTGTTACGCCCTTAACATCATCGATGATCTGAGCATAAATGTTCTTGCTTGAACGGAACACCGAAAGACGGGGCCGCCCATTCTCGCGCTTTGCCAATGCCTTGCGGACACGAGCAGTGCGGAGCGAAAGTGCTGATAATTTCTTTGCCATCTTTTTGTTCCGTTACTTCTTCTTGCCTTCCTTGCGGAAGATTTTTTCGCCAGCGTATTTAACGCCTTTGCCCTTGTAAGGCTCAGGTCCACGATATTCGCGGATTTCGGCAGCCACTTGGCCAACGCGCTGTTTATCAATGCCGCTGATCACGATTTCCGTGGGCTTTGGCACCTTAATTTCGATTCCATCTGGAACTGCATAGTTCACATCATGGCTATAACCAAGGTTAAGTTGCAACACCTTGCCCGCGAGAGCCGCGCAATAACCAACACCGTTGATTTCCAGCGTCTTTGCATAGCCGACTGTTACACCTTGCACCATGTTTGCAACAAGAGTGCGCGACAGGCCCCAGCTTGAACGTGACAACTTGGTTTGATCTTTCGGATCAACCTTGATGCCATCTTCTTGCATCTTGACCAGCACAAACTCGTTCAGAACTTGCTTGAGCTCGCCCTTCGGGCCCTTGATGCTGACCTGTTGCCCATTGATGGAGGCGGTAACGCCTGCAGGAACGGGAACTACTTTTTTGCCAATACGAGACATGGTTTCTACCTCAGAATACTGTGCACAGCACTTCGCCGCCCACATTCTGGGCACGGGCTTCCTGATCGCTCATCACGCCCTTTGGCGTGGAGAGGATCGAAATTCCGAGCCCGTTGAATACGGATGGAAGTGTTTCAACCGACGCGTAAACGCGGCGGCCTGGCTTTGATACGCGATGGATTTCCTTGATTACAGGAGCACCATCAAAATATTTCAATTCCACTTCGATCTCAGACTTGCCGTCTTTTTCGATCACAGCAAAACCACGGATATAGCCTTCCTTCTGCAGAACTTCCAAAACACGCTCACGCAGTTTGGATGTTGGAACAGCTACTTTATTCTTGCTCCGCATATGCGCGTTGCGGATGCGGGTCAGCATATCGCTGATAGGATCTGTATTGCTCATCGCTACTCTCCTTACCAGCTCGACTTAACCATGCCAGGAATCAAACCCTGGTTGGCCATTTCACGCATAGCAATTCGTGACAATTTGGTTTTGCGATAGAATGAGCGCGGACGCCCAGTAATTTCGCAGCGGTTGCGGATACGGTTCTTTGCAGAGTTGCGTGGCATTTCTGCCAACTTCAACGATGCAGCGAAACGCTCTTCCATCGGCGTATCTTTTTTCATAACCAACGCCTTAAGGCGCTTGCGCTTCGCGTCGAAACGCTTGGACAGTGCACGACGCTTATCGTTGCGGTTAATGGAGCTCGTTTTTGCCATGGAACGTCCTCAAATCTTAGATGTGTTCATCATTACGCTGCAGCCTGTTGTTGGCGTTTGCGGAATGGGAAGTTGAATAGGGTCAGAAGAGCAAGAGCTTCTGCATCGGTCTTGGCGGTTGTGCAAACAACCACATCAAGGCCCCAGATCCGATCAATCTTATCATAATCGATTTCTGGGAAAATCAGATGTTCTTTAATGCCAAGTGCATAGTTGCCATTGCCATCAAAGCTACGATCAGTGAGACCACGGAAATCGCGTACACGAGGCAATGCGATGGTGACCAAACGATCAAGGAATTCATACATGCGGATTTTACGCAAAGTAACCTTCGCACCAATCGCAAGATTTTCACGAATCTTGAATTGCGCAATAGCTTTCTTGGTCTTGGTAATAACAACCTTCTGACCAGCAATCTTCTGCAACTCACCAGCGGCAACAGTTACCAACTTAGAGTCTTGTGTCGCTTCACCAACGCCCATGTTCAACACGATCTTTGTAACACGTGGAACTTGCATAACGTTTTGATAGCCGAACTGCTTAATCATCGCCGGGCGCACAACATCGTTATAATGTTGTTGCATACGAGCGACATAACCAGCTGGCAAACCAGCATTGGCGTCAGCAACCGGACCTGAATCCGATGTTGCCTCTTTTTTTGCACGCGGCTTGGCAGGTGCCTTAGCCTTTTTCTCTTCGTCAGCCATCTATCGTCGCTCCTGTGCGCTTGGCAACGCGGACTTTTTTGCCGCCGTCAAGCGTCTTGTAACCTACGCGAGTCGCCTTGCCATCCTTAGGATCGCGCAGCGCCAAATTGGAAATATGAATTGGCATCAGCTTGTCGATAATGCCACCTTCATTTGCGCCTTGTGCCTTGGTGTGGCGCTTGGCAACATTAACACCTGAAACAACGGCGCGGTTTTCGTCTGTGATGATCTGCATCACATCGCCCTGCTTACCTTTGTCTTTGCCGGCGATAACAATAACCTTATCGCCTTTCTTGATTTTAAACTTAACTGGCATCACAGCACCTCCGGTGCCAAGGAAATAATCTTCATTTGGTTCTTCGCACGAAGCTCACGTGGAACTGGTCCGAAAATACGGGTTCCAACGGGTTCGCCCTGAGCATTGATCAAAACAGCAGCATTGCGATCAAAGCGGATAGATGAACCATCAGCGCGGCGCAAATCTTTCGCAATGCGCACAACGATAGCCTTCATCACAGAGCCCTTCTTCACGCGACCGCGTGGAATGGCTTCCTTGATCGACACAACGATAACATCGCCAACTGAAGCATAACGACGCTTTGAGCCGCCAAGCACCTTGATGCACTGTACACGACGAGCGCCAGAATTATCGGCAACGTCGAGATTGGTTTCTTGTTGAATCATGGTTTATCCGCCCTTATGCCTTAGCCGCATCAACTTTGCTGATGAACGCCCAGCGCTTCAGCTTTGACAACGGACGGGTTTCTTCAATCCGCACAACTTCGCCAATCTTGGCTTCGTTCTTTTCATCATGCGCATGATATTTCTTCGACAAACGAACAGTCTTCTTGAAAACCGGATGCAGCAAACGGCGCTCCACTTTCACAATGATCGTCTTGTCATTCTTGTCGCTCACCACGACACCTTGTAATATGCGTTTCGGCATTTTCTTTGCTCCTACTTCGCTGGCTTCTTGGCTGCAACAGTTTGCGTCTTGAGACGCGCGATGTCGCGGCGGATCTGGCGGATACGGGAAGTGTTTTCAAGTTGGCTTGAAGCACGTTGGAAGCGCAGGTTAAGCTGCTCTTTACGAAGCTTCAGAATTTCGTCTTTTACTTGGTCGGCTGAAAGGGCGCGAACATCAGTCATCTTCATAATAATCCCCTCCCCTTACGCTTCGCCAAGGCGCGCAACAAAGCGGCACTTGATTGGAAGCTTTGCCGCTGCCAAACGCAGTGACTCTTCAGCAACAGCACGTGGAATGCCATCAACTTCAAAAATCACGCGGCCTGGCTTAACGCGGGCTGCCCAATATTCAGTAGAACCCTTACCAGAACCCATGCGCACTTCGGCTGGCTTCTTGGATACAGGCACGTCTGGGAACACACGGATCCAAACGCGACCAGCACGCTTCATACCACGCGCAAGCGCACGACGAGCAGCTTCGATCTGGCGAGCCGTCAAACGATCTGGCTCAAGCGCCTTCAAACCAAACGCACCGAAATCCAGTGTATTGCAGCTTGTCGACTTACCGTGAATACGGCCCTTATGGGCTTTGCGGTATTTTGTTTTTTTAGGTTGCAGCATGATTTATCTCATTCAGCCTTATGCGTTCGCATTATCACGACGCGGTGGACGGCTTGCAGGCCCTTCCTGTGCTTCGTTCATGCGGCGGTCTTGAGCCATTGGATCGTGTTCGAGAATTTCGCCTTTGAAAATCCAAACTTTTACACCGTTGGTGCCGTAAGCCGTGTGGGCTGTCGCAACACCATAGTCAATTTCAGCGCGCAATGTGTGCAATGGAACGCGGCCTTCGCGGTACCATTCAACACGCGCAATTTCAGCACCACCCAAACGGCCTGAGCACGTAATCTTGATGCCTTCAGCACCAAGACGTTGGGCAGATTGCACAGCGCGCTTCATAGCACGACGGAATGCAACACGGCGTTCAAGTTGTTGGGCAATGTTATCAGCAACCAAAGTTGCATCAACTTCTGGCTTGCGCACTTCAACAATGTTAAGGTGAACTTCTGAGCCAGTCATATCGGCAACCTTCTTGCGAAGCTTTTCGATATCTGCACCCTTCTTACCGATCACAACACCAGGACGAGCCGAGTAAATTGTAACGCGGCACTTCTTGTGCGGGCGCTCAATCAGAACCTTCGAAACACCAGCTTGCTTCAGTTCCTTGGTGAGATAGGCGCGGATCGCCACATCTTCGTGAAGCAACTTGCCGAATTCGCGCTTATTGGCGTACCAGCGGCTGTCCCATGTGCGGTTAATGCCAAGACGCAAACCGATTGGATTGACTTTCTGACCCATTATGCGGCCTCTTTATCTTGACGAACAATAATCGTCAGTTCGCTGAAGAACTTGTGAATGTGACCCACACGACCGCGTGCATCTGGCATCCAGCGCTTCATAACCAAATTCTTGCCAACCCATGCTTCAGCAACAACAAGAGCGTTGATGTCAAGGTTGTGGTTGTTTTCGGCGTTCGCAATTGCGGACTCCAAAGTCTTCTTCACGTCTTTTGCAATCCGGCGACGTGAGAATGTGAGATGCGCTAAAGCATCATGCACTTTCTTACCGCGAATTTCTGTTGCAACTTCATTCAGCTTGCGTGGGCTAATGCGGATCGAACGGGTGATCGCCTTAGCTTCGTTATCTGGAAGAGCGCGTGGGGTTTTTGCTTTGCTCATGTTACTTCGAGGCCTTCTTATCGCCGGCAGAGTGAGCTTTGAATGTGCGTGTTGGCGCAAATTCACCAAGCTTATGCCCAACCATTTCTTCCGAAACGTGAACAGGAATAAACTTGTTGCCATTGTGCACCTGGAATGTCAGGCCCACAAATTGCGGCAAGATGGTGGAGCGGCGGCTCCAAGTCTTGATCGCAGCATTGCGTTGGCCGCGAGCGGCTTCCGCTTTCTTTAAAATATATCCGTCTACGAACGGACCTTTCCAGACTGAGCGTGTCACTGGGTGCTACCTCTTACTGCGATTTCTTGCGGTCATGGCGCGAACGCACAATGAACTTAGAAGTCGATTTGTTAGAACGTGTCTTATAACCCTTGGTTGGCTTACCCCATGGTGTAGCCCAATGCTTACCACCATTAGTACGGCCGCCGTTTGGATGGTCGACTGGGTTGCGTGCGATACCGCGTGAAACTGGACGAGCGCCCTTCCACCGTGCACGACCAGCCTTACCAACCACTTCGTTGATATGGTCTTGGTTTGAAACAGCGCCGACCGAAGCCATGCACTTCGAATCCACCATGCGGGTTTCGCCAGACTTCAACTTGATGATCACGAAACCACCATCACGACCAGCAACCATCGCGTAAGTTCCTGCAGCGCGCGAGAGCGAACCACCAGCACCTGGCTTGGTTTCAATGTTATGAACAATGGTGCCGACTGGAATAGAACCAATTGGCATGGCATTGCCAGGTTTCACGTCAGCTGTCTGACCTGAGATAACCGTGTCACCTGCCGCTAAACGTTGAGGTGCCAAAATGTAAGACAATGTGCCGTCTGTGTATTTGATCAGGGCGATGAAGCCCGTGCGGTTTGGATCATATTCCAAACGCTCAACAACAGCTGGCATATCATGCTTGGTACGCTTGAAATCGATCAGGCGATAAGCAGTCTTATGACCACCGCCCTTCCGGCGTGATGTGATGCGACCCGTGTTTGAACGACCACCAGCAGAATGCTGACCTTCGACCAAAGACTTAACGGGCTTGCCCTTATAGAGATGGCTGCGGTCAACTTGGATAAGATGACGGCGACCGGCGCTCGTGGGGTTAAATGTTTTCAGTGCCATGCTATTATGCTCACAGTCCTGTCGTTACATCGAGCCGCGAACCTTCGGCCAATGTCACGTATGCTTTTTTGATATCGCTCAACTTGGCAGCTCTGCCCTTGAAGCGACGAACTTTGCCCATGCGCACCAATGTGTTCACAGACTTAACTTTCACACCAAATAGACCTTCAACAGCAGCCTTGATTTGCGGCTTTGTTGCAGTCAAGGCAACCTTGAATACAACGGCGTTGTGAACGCTGACCATCGTCGATTTTTCGGTGATGGCAGGGCTTTTGATAATGTTATAGTAATGCTCTTTGCTCATTTGAACCGTGCCTCCAGCGCTTCAACAGCAGCCTTGGTGAGAACCAAATTCTTGCGGCGAAGAATGTCATAAACATTGATGCCTTGAATTGGCAGCACATCAATGCCGATAATATTGCGCGCAGCGTTTGCGAAGCCTTCGTTCACCGTTGCACCATCAATGATGAGAGCATTTGTCCAGCCGAGCTTGGCGAACAACAACTTCATCTCTTTGGTCTTCGGGTTCTGTACTTCGGCTTTGTCTAAAACCAAAAGTTCAGAAGACTTGATCTTGGCGGAAAGTGCATGACGCAAACCAAGAGCGCGAATTTTCTTGTTCAATGAAGTCTCGTGGCTGCGCATACGCGGACCAAAGGCCTTGCCGCCGCCAACGAAAATACCAGACTTGCGTGAACCGTGACGGGCCGTACCGCCACCTTTTTGCTTACCAAGCTTTGCTGTCGTGCGGTTAATTTCACCGCGTGACTTGGCTTGGTGCGTGCCCTGCTGGCGCTTGTTGAGCTGCCATTGGATAACACGGTGGATCAAGTCTTGGCGTGGATCCAAACCGAAAATCGCATCGGAGAGTTCCACTGTGCCAGCTTTACCAGCTTCAATTGTTGTTACATCTAATTTCATCTTGGCCTCACTGTGCTGCTGGTGCGGCAGCTTCTGCTGCAGCAGTGAAAGCACCAGGCTTAGGCGCGCTGTCAGGAAGCTTGCGCTTCACGGCATCACGAACCGAAACCCATCCACCTTGCGATCCGGGAACTGAACCCTTCACCAAGATCAAACCACGTTCTTTGTCGGTCTTCACAACAACAACGTTAAGCGTTGTCACTGTTTCATCACCGAGATGACCAGGCATCTTCTTGTTCTTGAAAACCTTACCAGGATCTTGGCGGTTACCCGTTGAACCAATCGAACGATGAGAAACGGAAACACCGTGCGTTGCACGAAGACCTTTAAAGTTCCAACGCTTCATACCACCGGCAAAACCTTTGCCCTTGGATGTGCCGGTCACGTCCACAAACTGGCCAGCCACAAAGTGGTCGGCAGTCACTTCAGCGCCAACTGGCATTGTGCTTGCTGGATCAATGCGGAATTCCTGAAGCTTGCGCTTTGGTTCCACTTTGGCAGCAGCAAAAACGCCGCGATCAGCCTTGGTCAAGCGCTTGATCTTTGGTGTGCCAGAACCAAGTTGCAAAGCTGTGTAGCCGTGCTTGTCCATGGTTTTGTGCCCAACAACGATAACGCTGTCGACTTTCAACACGGTCACAGGAACAACTGCTCCCTCCTCCGTGTAAATCCGGGTCATGCCCAGTTTTTTTGCGATGATGCCAGAACGCATCGTCTTCTCCTCAACAGCTCTTAGAGCTTAATTTCAACATCGACGCCTGATGCAAGATCAAGCTTCATAAGTGCATCAACCGTTTGTGGCGTAGGATCCACAATGTCCAAAAGGCGGCGGTGAGTCCGCATTTCAAACTGCTCGCGGCTTTTCTTATCCACGTGCGGTGAACGGTTAACAGTGAACTTTTCGATCCGCGTTGGCAGCGGCACGGGACCACGAACCTGAGCGCCTGTGCGCTTGGCTGTGTTCACGATCTCACGCGTCGAATTATCAAGAATTCGATGATCAAACGCTTTGAGACGAATACGGATGTTTTGGCGTTGCATGTGCTTCAGCCTCAGTCCGAAATCTTAGCAACAACGCCAGCACCCACGGTGCGGCCACCTTCGCGGATAGCAAAGCGCAGCTTCTCTTCCATGGCGATCGGCTGAATAAGCTCAACTTGGAACGAGATGTTGTCGCCAGGCATCACCATTTCAGTGCCTTCTGGCAATGTCACAACGCCAGTTACGTCGGTCGTGCGGAAGTAGAATTGTGGACGGTAGTTGTTGAAGAATGGCGTATGACGGCCACCCTCTTCCTTGGTCAAGATATAAACCTCAGCCGTGAACTTCTTGTGGGGC
>JANYGE010000120.1 GCA_025362535.1 Hyphomicrobiales bacterium | reverse complement strand
CACGGGCCGCGCGCCACTCCAGGCCACACAATCATCAACTTCTTTCAGTTGCTCAGCCACATGAATGTGAACTGGCTTGCCTTGGGGCACCGCCGCCAGCACCGCAGTCAAACTATCCTTGGTCACAGCCCGCAAACTATGGGGCGCAATGCCGCCGCCAAGCTTGGATTTAATCTCGAGAAAGCCATCAACATCATTGATGAAGCGCCGCTGTCCGGCATTTGGCGCCTGCCCACCAAAGCCACCATGGCTATAGAGCACTGGAAGCATGGTCAGGCCAATGCCCGTTTGTTCTGCCGCAGCCACACAACGCAAACTCATCTCCGCGCGGTTATCATAGGGCCTACCATCAGGCTGATGGTGCAAATATTGAAATTCACCAACGGCGGTAAACCCGGCCAGCAACATTTCCATATAGGCCTGCGCTGCTACCGCTTCTAAATCTTCCGGCGAAAGCTTCAGTGCAAAGCCATACATCACCTCGCGCCAGGTCCAGAAACTATCGGCCGAAGCCCCCGCCCGTTCGGCTAAGCCCTGCATCAGGCGTTGGTGCGCATGAGAATGCACATTGGCCATACCGGAAACCGCAATGCCGGAAACCCGCGTCCCCTCGCCCGGGCCAATATCTGAAATCACCCCAGCTGCATCAATTGAAACACAAATATCCCGCCCCCAGCCTTGGGGCAATAAAACGGAGTCAAATTTCAACTTGCGTGCGGTCATGTTCTCTCTTATACTGTATAGACAACCTTATACAAGATGAAAAATGAAACTCACCAACCTCAATCTCGCAACGATGAGCGGCGGCTACGGCCTCATCCCCAATGCTGCGCTTGTCATTGAGGGTGATAAAATCCTCTTCGCCGGCCCCGCTTCCGAAGCCCCAGCGGGCGATGCCATCAATTGCTACGGCACCCTTGTCACGCCGGGCCTGATTGATTGCCACACCCATTTGGTCTATGGCGGCAACCGCGCAGCAGAATTTGAACAAAGATTAAATGGTGCTTCTTATGCCGAAATCGCCAAAGCAGGCGGCGGCATCATGTCCACCGTGCGCGCCACCCGAGCAGCCAGCGAAGCTGAACTTCTGCATTCTGCCTTAAAGCGACTCGATACTTTAATGGCAGAAGGTGTCACCACCATTGAAGTCAAATCGGGCTATGGCCTCGATGTGGATACCGAGCTTAAAATGTTCCGTGTCGCCCGCCAACTGCAAAAGCTTCGACCCGCTACACTAAAAACCAGCTTTTTGGGAGCCCACACTTTCCCGGCTGAGTTTAAAGAAAACCATCAAGCCTATGTTGATATTGTTTGCAATCAAGCCCTGCCGCAGGCCCATGCACAAGGGCTTGTCGATGCGGTTGATGCGTTCTGCGAGGGCATTGCCTTTTCGCTAGAGGAAACCGAACAGGTGTTTAAGGCCGCCAGGGCCTTAAACCTGCCGGTGAAATTGCATGCCGAACAGCTTTCCAATCTCGGCGGTGCAAAACTGGCCGCGCGCTATAAGGCCCTCTCAGTCGATCATATTGAATATCTTGATGAAGAGGGTGTTGACTCGATTCAATCCTCCGGGACCGTCGCAGTTCTGCTGCCCGGAGCCTTCTATTATCTCCGCGAAAAACAACCCCCACCCGTCGCCGCATTGCGCTCTCGCGGTGTCCTCATTGCCATTGCAACCGATCTCAACCCAGGATCATCGCCCGTACATTCCTTGCTTACCACCCTGAATATGGCCTGCGTGCTCTTCGGTTTAACCCCCGAAGAGGCCTTGCTCGGTGTCACCGCCAATGCCGCCAGAGCGCTGGGGCTCAAAGATCGCGGCCAAATCAAAGCCGGCCTCAAAGCCGATCTCGCCTTCTGGACCGTCGAAAGCCCCGGCGATCTGGCCTATCCGCTCGGCCTAAACCCCATCGCCGCCATTATGCAAGATGGCAAGTTCAGCAAGGCCTTCACATGACGCCGCTTTATGCCGCCCCGCTTTACGTCAAAGTGAAAACCCATATTCTGGAGCAAATCCGCTCCGGCGCTTTGCAAGCAGGCTCGCGGGTGCCGTCTGAAAACGAACTGGTGGAAAGTTTCAAAATCAGCCGCATGACGGCCAACCGCGCCTTGAATGAACTCACCACCGAAGGTCACTTGGCCCGCGTTCCCGGTGTTGGCACCTTTGTGAAAGAGGCAACCCCGCGCTCCAGCCTGCTCGAATTGCGCAACATTGCTGATGAAATCATTGCCCGTGGCCATAAATACACTTCGCGCGTCGAACATCTGGGGGAAGTCGTCGCCACACCCAATCTGATCGAAGATTTTGAACTGAAATCATCAACCAAGCTTTTTCATATCGTCATCGTGCATGAAGAAAATGGCATGCCCGTGCAATTTGAAGATCGCTATGTAAATCCCTTCTGCGCCCCAAACTTCCTGAAACAGGATTTCACCGCGCAAACCCCCACGGCCTATCTGCTCACTACACTTCCCGTGGATGAACTGGAACATAATGTTGAGGCCATTCTCCCTGATGCCAATCAGCAGCGCCGTTTGAAAATCGCCGCAACCGAACCCTGCCTCTCGCTGCACCGCCGCAGCTGGAGCAAGGGCCATGTGGTCACGTCGGCCACCCTCATTTATCCCGCCAGCCGCTATGCGCTGTACAGCCGTTATCACACCACCAGCAAAGGTCAGGTCACCCAATGAACACCCGCATCGACAATACCAGAAACATCCGCGCCGCCACGGGCACAAGCCTCAGCGCCAAATCCTGGCTCACCGAAGCGCCACTTCGTATGTTGATGAACAACCTAGACCCCGGCGTTGCTGAACGCCCTGAAGAACTCGTGGTCTATGGTGGCATTGGCCGGGCTGCCCGCAATTGGGAAGCCTATGACAAAATCGTCGCCTCGCTGCGCTCACTCGAAGATGATGAAACCCTGCTGGTGCAATCTGGCAAGCCCGTCGGCATTTTCAAAACCCATAAGGATGCCCCCCGCGTTTTGCTCGCCAATTCGAATCTGGTGCCCCATTGGGGCACTTGGGAAAAATTCCATGAGCTCGATCGCAAAGGCCTGATGATGTATGGCCAGATGACGGCAGGCTCATGGATTTACATTGGCACCCAGGGCATTGTGCAAGGCACCTATGAAACATTCGTCGAAGTGGGCAAGCAGCATTACAATGGTGATCTCAAAGGCAAATGGTTTTTAACCGCAGGCCTCGGTGGCATGGGCGGCGCACAACCGCTGGCCGCCACCATGGCTGGCGCATCCATGATCGCCATTGAATGCCAGCCTTCAAGAATCGAAATGCGCCTGCGCACCCGCTATCTTGATACGCAAGCCCGCTCCATTGATGAAGCTTTGGAGATGATCAAGAAATCCCCAAAGCCCATTTCCGTGGGCGTACTCGGCAATGCTGCCGAGATTCTGCCTGATATGGTCAAGCGCAAAATATTGCCGCATGCATTAACTGATCAAACCTCGGCCCATGATCCGATCAACGGCTATTTGCCCGCCGGATGGACCTTGGCAGAGTGGGAAGAAAAGCGCGTGAGCAATCCAGACGCCGTGAGGGCCGCTTCCATGGCTTCAATGAAAGTGCATGTTGAAGCTATGCTCGATATGCAATCGCTCGGTGTTCCCACATTTGATTATGGCAACAATATCCGGCAAATGGCCTTGGAAATGGGCCTCAAAAACGCCTTTGATTTTCCAGGCTTTGTGCCCGCTTATATTCGCCCGCTGTTCTGCCGTGGCATTGGCCCGTTCCGGTGGGCGGCCCTTTCTGGCAATCCAGAAGATATTTATAAAACCGATCAGCGTGTCAAAGAACTCATCCCTGATGATAAGCATCTGCACAATTGGCTTGATATGGCGCGAGACCGCATTGCCTTCCAAGGCGTGCCCGCCCGCATTTGCTGGGTTGGTCTTGGCCAGCGCCATCGTTTGGGCTTGGCCTTTAATGAAATGGTCCGCAATGGCGAAGTGGAAGCCCCCATCGTGATTGGCCGCGATCATTTGGATTCAGGCTCGGTTGCCTCACCCAACCGCGAAACCGAAGCGATGAAAGATGGCTCCGATGCCGTGTCTGATTGGCCCATGCTCAACGCCCTGCTCAACACAGCATCAGGCGCCACATGGGTCTCGCTCCATCATGGTGGCGGTGTGGGCATTGGTTACTCGCAACATGCAGGCATGGTGATCGTAGCCGATGGCACCGATGATGCAGCACGCCGCATTGAGCGCGTCTTGTGGAATGACCCTGCAACGGGCGTGATGCGCCACGCTGATGCAGGCTATGAGATCGCCGTGGATTGCGCCAAGGAGCAAGGCCTAAAGCTCCCCGGCATCACGATGTAACTTCTTTACTCAAACTCAACCACCGCCATGCTGGCGCGGTGGTCTGAGGGCCAGGGGGTGACAACAAGATCAGCTTCCGGTGCCTTCTCGCCCACAATACCGGCAGAAATCACTTTCAGATTTTTGCCCTTCACCAAAATCATGTCAATCCGGTCATGGTGATCCGTTTTGTCGGTTGGCTCAGTGGTGGGCGTCCAGGTTAGCCCGGGCTTGGCCACCACATCAGGATAGATGGTGCGGAAAGTATCAACAAAGCCTTGGTCTGCAACACCCTTGGAGGTGGGCCACACAACAGCGATCGGCTGCAACCCAGCCGCCACAGCTTTATCGGTCCAATCCAGATAACTGGGCTCATTAAAATCACCCATCACAAATTGTGCGGCGGCATCAGCTTCAGATTGAATATCTGCCACCAGCAAAGCCAAAGCCTTGCCGCGCGTGTCTGAAGCAAATTTAACGGCCTCTTCAGCGGTTTTAATAAAGGGCGACTTATCATATTCGATGTTCAGCAATTGATAGGGCTGATAGGGCCCATCATCCAAATTCATGCTATAGGCCACCACCTTCTTGCCATTCACATCAATCTCAACACCAACTCCATTGGGCGTTTCCTTGCCGAATGGATATTTGCTGAACACCACATCAGCCCAGTGGTTTTCTGTGTTGTGTTTAAATTCATGGAAGTTGAAGCCCAAAGCTTTGGCAATATCTGCAGCACGGCTTTTATTATCCTCAGCCGCACAGATTTCAGCCGTGCAAGGGTCAGGCTCTGGCACAGTTTCTTGCGCGCCAATAATGTCAGCTCCACTTGCCTTCATCACGGCCACCGTTTCATCAATGGTCTTTTGCGCATTGGCCCCAGCCCCCCACATATTCATGGTGAGAAGTGTTGCCTTTTGGCTCTCCGCAAGGGCACTCCCAACCAGACCAAAGCATAACAATGAACAAGCAAACATAAGTCGCATAAGCATCTCCAAAAAATTTAAACTTCAGCTAAGGTCAGTTTCATAACAGTCTTGTGAAGAAGTAACCATGTCCTCTAAAGCTCTGCAAGGTCTCAAGGTTCTTGATCTCACCCGCGTTCTCGCTGGCCCCTATTGCACGCTGATGCTGGCCGAAAATGGGGCTGACGTGATAAAAATCGAACCCCCATCAGGCGATGATTACCGCCACATCGGGCCATTCCTTGAAGAAGGAAGCAGCGCCTTGTTTGCGAAAGTAAACAGCGGCAAGCGCTCTATCATGCTTGATCTGGCGCAGAGTGATGATCGCGCCATCGCACTCACTCTTGCAGCAACAGCCGATGTGCTGGTGGAAAATTTCCGGCCCGGCGTTACAACCAAACTCGGCATCGGCTTCGAAGCCCTGCATCAGCTGAACCCCAAACTTATTTACGCCAGCATCTCAGGCTTCGGCCAAACTGGCGAAATGGCAACCCGTCCGGCCTATGATATTATCGTCCAGGCGATGAGCGGCATCATGACAATCACCGGTTCACCTGATGGGCCACCCACTTTGATCGGGGAATCGATTGCCGATGTCACTGCAGGCCTCTTTGCTTATAACGCGATCATGACGGCTCTTTATCAGCGCCACAGCACGGGCCTTGGCCAACATCTCGATATCAGCATGCTCGACAGCATGCTGCAGCTTCAACCCTTGGTGGCTGCCCGCCTATACGCTACCGGAGAAACCCCAACGCGCGTCGGCAATCGCCATGCGCTTTCCGCTCCCTTCGGCGTGTTTGATTCAAACGATGCCAGCTTTGTTCTGGCCGTGCTGAACGATAAGCTTTTCAAAGCCCTATGCACTGTGATGGGCCAGCCAGAACTTTTTTTAAATCCGCTTTATGCCAGCGATCCCTTGCGCCTTAAACATGAAGCAGCTTTACGCCGCGCCATTGAAAGCTGGTCGAAAACCATGCCAGCAACGCAAGTGGTTGAAACTCTAATTGCTGCAGGCATTCCCGCCGCCGAAGTGCTGGATGCAAAACAAGCCCAGGCTTTAGCAAGGCCCAAGCCACTTCTTGCACCAGCCCCCAATCTGGATGAACATGGTGCCGATATTCGCAAAAATGGTTGGACCTTAAAATGACCCGCTTTCATGATGAATTACTCGATCTCGCAACACTCGAAGCAATCTCCAATTTTTGCCAAACAGTTTTAGAGCCGCAAGCCGCAGCAACTGACCGTGAAGCCCGCTTTGCCACCCATCATATGAAAGCCCTGAGCGAGATGGGAATCATGGGCATGAACCTGCCCGTTGAATATGGCGGCATGGGATTGGACGCTTATACTTTGCTCGAAGCCATGGCCAATATTTCCGGCACCTGTGCCTCGACGGGCTCTATGGTGTCGGCCCATTTTCTCGCCAGTGACTCCATTAAATTTGGCGGCAGTGAAGAACAGAAGCAAAAATATTTGCCGCTTCTCGCCTCCGGCAAAGCCTTTGGTGCTTTTGCCCTCACTGAGCCCGGAGCAGGCTCTGATCCTGCCAGCATGACAACACGCGCCACGCGCGACGGCGATTTCTATCACATCAAGGGCACCAAGCATTTCATCTCCAATGCCGGTGCGGCTGATTTAATCGTGATCTATGCCAAGACAGACCCAAGCTTAGGCGGCAAAGGCATTTCAGCCTTTGTCGTTGAACGTAAAAAGGGCGGCATCACCACAGGTAAAGCAGAAGCCACCATGGGCCTGAAAGGCGCGCATGCTTTTGAATTTAGCATTGATGCAAAAGTGCCCGCCGCCAATCGCTTGGGCGAGGAAGGCACTGGCCTTCGCACCGCCATGAAAACCTTGGATGCTGGCCGTATTGATATTGCCATGTGCAGCGTGGGCATTGCTGAAGCTGCCTACTCTGCCGCAGCGCAATGGATGAAAACCCGCAAAATGGGCGGGGCTTTGCTCTCATCTTATCAAGGCCTGCAATGGATCTTGGCCGATATGGCAACCGACATAGCTGCAGCGCGCGGCCTCTGTTTAGAGACCATCCGCAAACGCATGAAGGGCGAGCGCTATTCCATTGAAGCCTCCATGGCCAAGCTCTTTGCCTCCGAAATGGCTGGCCGCGTAACCGATAAGGCTTTGCAAATCCACGGCGGCTATGGCTTCACACAAAGCCTGCCAGTTGAGCGCTATGTGCGTGATGCCCGCATCATGCGCATTTATGAAGGCACCTCAGAAATTCAACGCAACATCATCTCGCGGAGCCTCTTGGCGGATTAAACTGCCTTGCCAATCTCATGCACGGCAGCCAAGGTCGCCATTGCATATTTTACATTCAGAAAATCGGGCCAGCTCGAAAGCTTCACCACAACCATATTATATTTCCAGCTGATATATATGAGCTGCCCAAACACCCCACGGCACATGATGGCCTGTTCAGAGCGGTCTTCAATCCAGAATTGATTTTTGTAAGCGCCTTGCGGCAAAGCAATATTATAGGGCGCTTGGAAAATCGCATGATCGCCTTTGCGCGTCTCGGCCACATAGGCGGCAGGCACAATGCCAGCTCCATTCTCCAGCACCATCTGGCCAAAGCGCGTGTAATCGCGGAGACAAGCATTAAGTCCCCCCGAAGCCAGCGCATAGCCTGCTGGGTCCACCGTAAAATTGGCACTCTCTTCCATGCCCAGTTTCTGCCAAATCTCTTCCGATAGAATCTGCGGCAGGCGCTTGCCCGCAACCCGCTCCAAACAAAAGGCCAGCACATCCGTTTCAATCGAGCGATATTCAAACGCTGCTCCATGCGCGCGCGTTACATCTTTCAACCCAATAATTTGGCTCCAAATATCTGTGGGCCATTTGAATGATGGATCACTTCCGGCAGGCACTGGTTTCCAACCCGATGCAACATCAGATTGGCCAATATCTGAAAGCGGATCAGTGTAAGTCTCATCAAACTTAATACCGCTCGTCATGTTCAAAATCTGCTGGAGAGTTGCGCCGCGATATCCGGTGTTTTCAAGCTCCGGTAAATAGCGGGAAATGGGAGCAGCGAGGTCAATCTGCCCGCGCCCTGCAAAAATGCCATATAACATTCCGATGGTAGATTTGGCGACCGACTGCGAGAGATGCAGCGTGCGCGCTGTCATGCCATTTAAATAGCGCTCATAGGCAATGGCCCCATTTTTCAGAACCACCAAACCATCCGTATAGGTCTCATCCAAAAATGCTTTGAGCGTAACCTCAGCACCAGCCAAGCTCTGCACCTTCAAGTGATCAAGTTGAACCTCAGCCCGCGCCAAATCACGTGGACGCGCTGCCCCACGCCACACTTCAGCCGTCGGCAAAATCTCACGAATATGCTGAAACGCCCACCGATTCCACGGTGGGCGATCCCAATCAGCTTTAGGGATAATTGTGTTGGACATCAGCCCTTCAGTTTTGTCCAAATCTTGTTGTAAATTTCAACAACACCTGGGTCACAAGGCGGCACAAATTCTGGAACCGGGGCCGAAGCAGGACGATTCAACTCTGGTGATTTTGCCAGATCAGGATCAGACGCAGCCAAGCCATTGGTAATACCATTGTCATAGCCGGCAAAATCCGAAATCAATGCGGCATTGGCAGGGTCCATGATGAAGTTTTGGAAGAGCTTTGCATTTTCCAAATTGGCGGCACCCTTGAGAACCGACACATTGTCCATCCAGCCTTCAATGCCTTCCTTCGGATAGGCAAACTTCACGGTCGGCATTTTCTGGCGCATGCGATAGGCCGCACCATTCCAGGTCTGCGTTACAGCCACGTCACCTGATGTCATCTTGGTGATCGTATCGTAGCTAAAGGTCTTCCAGCTTGGCTTAGCTGCCATCAAAGCATCGGACACTTTTTTCAGATCAGCCTTATCAGCACCGCAGCGTGGCACGCCCACAAAGCGCTCTGCCGCATGGGTGAGCGAATTCATATCATCGAGAACATTGATCTGGCCCTTCAGTTCATCCGGTGGGTTGAACAGAATATTCAGCGTATCAATATCACCCTTATATTTTGCAGTATCAACGGCAAATGTCGTCATGCCATATTGCCAAGGCACGGAATAATGACGGCCTGAATCCCAATAAACATCCACAAATTCAGGACGCATATTTTTGAAATTTTCCATTTTATTGGGTTCAGTGGCTTCCAGCAAACCATCGGTGACCATAATTTTAACGGTATAGTCCGAAGGCACCACAATATCGTAACCAGAATTGCCAGCCCGCACTTTGGAAAGCATGGTTTCGTTTGAATCGTAACTGTCCAAAGATACCTTCACGTCAAACTGCTTCGAGAATTTTTCAATCAGCTTGGGATTGGTGTAATCACCCCAATTGTAAATATGAAGCTCGCCAGCCGCCAATGCCGAACCAGCAGCAGCCACCAAACTTGCAGCGCTTAAGGCCGCAAATAATATTTTTTTCATTTTAGTCTCCCTTGTTAAAGCTTAAGTCAAAACCTATTTTCGTGAACGTGCAATCAAAAAAGAAATTGTAATAAACAGAACCGACACCAGCAGAAGAATGGCCGAGATGGCATTGATCTCCGGCGTCATCGGTCGTCTCGTTTGGTCCCAAATATAAAGCGGCAAAGTTGTCTGCCCCGGGCCTGCCACCAATTGCGTGATGGTAAAATCATCAAACGACACAATAAAGGCAAGTGCGGCACCCGATGCAATGCCGGGCACCAGAAGCGGCAATGTTATGCGCTTGAAGGCATTCCACGGGGTTGCATAAAGATCAGCTGCCGCATTCTCCAAAGTCAGATCCATATCTTCAAGCCGCGCCCGAATGGGCATAAAGGCAAAGGGAATGCAGAACACAATATGCGCGAGCATAATATTGCCGATGCCAAAATTTAAACCCAGCACTTGCGCCAGCAACGCAAAGAATGAAAGTGTGGCAACCGCCGTAATAATTTCAGGAACCATCAAAGGCAGATTGATCACCATAAAAGCCGTCTTCATGCCGGGCCATGGTTTGATGCGTGTCATTCCAATCGCCGCCAATGTGGCAAATAGAGTAGAGGCGATTGTCGCCACCGCTGATATGCGCAATGTGTTCCAAGCCGCATTCTGAAATTCAGGATTGGTGAAAGCTACGCCAAACCAATGCAGGCTCACACCTTCCCAGCGCATGATGATATCGCCGGAGTTAAAAGCAAACACAATCAAAATCAAAATGGGTGAATAAAGCAACACAAGGCAAATAAGCGCCATGGTTTTAAAACCGGGTTGCGCCTTCACATCAACCATGGGTCATCTTCCCTGTCGTGTTGCGCACATAGAAGAACAGCGCCACCAAAACCGCAGCCATCAAAATCAAAGCCTGGGCTGAGCCCAATGGCCAATTGCGGCCCGAGCCAAATTGCTGCGCAATTAAATCACCAATCAGCAAATGCGTGCCCCCACCCAAAATCAGTGGCGTCACATAGGCGCCAATTGCCGGAATAAAAACCAACAAACAGCCCGCAATAATGCCGGGCTTGGCCAAGGGAATAATCACCCGCCATAACACTTGGCGCTTATTGGCATAAAGATCATGCCCGGCTTCCACCAAACGAAAATCCATTTTCTCAATGCTGGAATAGAGTGGCAAAATCATAAAGGGCAAATAGGAATAGAGCAGACCAATCAGAATGGCCCCATTGGTATAAAGCATCGTAATCGGCTTATCGATCACATGCGCCCAGATCAAAATATGATTGATCAATCCCTCGTCCCGAATGATGAACATGATCGCCAAAGTGCGCACCAAAAGATTAGACCAAAATGGAATGGTAATGAGCAGCACCCACCAATTTCGCTGTGCGGGTTCGCGTGTCGCCATGAAATAAGCCGTGGGAAATCCAATGAACAGGCACACAATCGTGGTGATCAAGGCAAAGCCAATCGAGCGGGCATAAATGTAAAGATAGTCGGGTGAAAATTGTAGCGTGTCATCAAAAATATCGCGCTGAAACAGAAAGTTTAAATAAGCATCAGTCGAAAATTTCCATTCCACGCCACCATAGGGCGCCGCTTTCAAAAATGAATAAATCAATATCAATATTAACGGCCCGATGCCAAACAGCGTGATCATGACCAGTGCAGGCGTCGACAATAGGCGGTTGCGTTTGCTTGCAACCTGTTGCGCGGCCTCGGCAATCTGTGCTGCTGGGTTTAACTCGGCCATCATCAGTCTTTCAAAATTCGTGCTGTGCCTGCGGCAATCTGCACACCGACCTTATCGCCCTTGGCAAAATCCGCAGCAGCACCCCCACTGTTTTGCTGGCGCACCATAAACTCCGAACCATCATCAAGCAGCACATGGAAATGCGTGTCCGTGCCAAAATAAACGATATTGTCCACAACACCTTTTAATTTCCCCTGCGTTGGCTTCACCAGCAATGCATGCTCTGGCCTTATCACCACAGTCACTTCACCAGAAAGCTTGGCGCCCTCAGGGGCCACCGCTTCAATCTCGGCACCGGCTGCAAGTTTCACTTTGCCCGAAGGCCGCACAATGCCCTTTAGAAAATTTGTCTCGCCAATAAAATTGGCTACAAAGCGCACCGCAGGTCGATCATAAATATCATGCGGGCTTCCCACCTGCAAAATCTTGCCCTTGCTCATCACCGCAATGCGGTCACTCATGGTCAGCGCTTCTTCCTGATCATGGGTTACAAAAATAAACGTAATGCCAGTTTCATGTTGCAGGCGCTTCAATTCAATCTGCATGTCTTTGCGCAATTTATAATCAAGCGCTGAAAGCGGCTCATCCAGCAGCAGCACTTTAGGCTTCGGGGCAAGGGCCCGCGCCAAGGCCACGCGCTGCTGTTGACCACCAGAGATTTGGCTGGTTTTGCGTGAAGCCAATTCCTCCATGCGCACCAGCGCCAGCATCTCAGAAACCCGCGCATCAATCTCGGTGCGGGGCTTGCCCAGCATTTCCAAGCCAAAGCCAATATTCTGCGCCACCGTCATATGTGGAAACAGCGCATAGTTCTGGAACACCGTGTTCACTGGCCGTTTGAAGGGCGGCAACACGGCAATATCTTCGCCATATAAAAGAATTTGCCCGGATGTGGGAAAATCAAATCCGGCGATCAAACGCAGCAAGGTGGTCTTGCCGCAGCCCGATGGCCCGAGCAGCGTAAAAAATTCATTTTCATTGATGGTCACTGAAACATCATCAAGGGCTGCCACAGCCTGCTGGCCCTTGGCGGCAAATACTCGGCTTACACCACGGGCTTCTATGGCCGCTTTTTTAGCCTTCAATCTCTTCACCCTCACGCTTTTGAGCAATCCTATGTCGCCAAATTGCAAAAGCCAAGGGCCAAGGGCGGCATTGCTGCCGCCCAAAGTGTCACGGGGTTAGTTTATTGCGCCGGAGCCACCGCACCCGCTGGTGGGGGCGGCATTTTGAAATCCAGCTTGCCAAGCGCATCGATCAAAGGCTGGGCTGCGGCAATGCAATCCCTCATGGGCTCTTCGCCACAATTCACGTGTAAACCATGGCCACGGCCAACCATCAGGCCAAAGCCTTTGCCATCGAGTTGCAACCCAGGTCTACCTGGTCCATCTGGACCACCAGGTCCACCTTCTCCAGACATCCGCTCACCATGATCACCACGCCAACCATGGCGGCGTCCATGCCCCCACCAGCCACCCCAACCGCCCTGTTGGTCTGGTCCATCCATCTGCTGTCCGGGTGGAGGCGGTGGCGGAGCATTGGTTGCCGTCTGCGCCATCGCAAAACCCGCCATAAGCACAACAGCACAGGCACCTAAAAGAATTTTCTTCATGTCAATCTCACTCCATTAACTCAGAGCAGCGGCCCTGATAGGAGTAAGACGAGAAGCAAACCAAATTCCGTCGCAGATTTAAACCGACATGCCACCATCAATGACAAAGCTTTGGCCCGTGATAAAGGCTGCATCATCGCTGGCCAAATAGACCACCATGGCGGCAATCTCTTCGGCTTGGGCCAAGCGGCCCATCGGTTGGCGCGCGATAAAGGCGGCTTTGGCTTTTTCAAAATCGCCCTGCGCCCGCATCCGCTCATAAAGCGAAGGGGTTTCCACCGTGCCGGGGCAAATGCAATTCACCCGAATGCCCTTGGTCACATGATCAGCCGCCAAGGCCTTGGTGAGACCCACCACGGCAGCTTTGGAGGCCCCATAGGCCAAACGGTTTGGAACACCTTTAATATTGGAAGCAACCGAGGCCATATTGATAATCGAAGCAGAGCCGCGCTTTAAGAAGCCCGGCATGAAGGCTTTGATCAAACGGAAATGCGATTTCACATTGAGATCAAATGAAAAATCCCAATCCTTATCTTCAGTTTCCAAAATCGAACCATGATGCACAAAGCCAGAGCAGTTAAACAGAATATCAGGAGCGGCAATCTTGGCGGCAGCAGCAATAATGGCATCGGCTTTCAACACATCTAAAACGAAAGTTTCAATGCCAGCCTGCTCAGCTTCCAAGGTTTTGAGTGGATCCGCCTGAATATCAGTGGCCCAAACCTTGGCCCCTTCACGCGCCAGAGCAATGGCCGAAGCCCGGCCAATGCCCTGCGCCGCAGAGGTTACGAAAGCTGTTTTACCCTGTAACCGTCCGACCATAGTCTCATCTTCCTCGAGTTGTTGAAAATCAACCCTAGCAACGTGGAAGACTTGGTTCAATGACTGATAAAGATCAATTCGGCCGAATAGATTGAATCCGGCCCGAAGCGCTGGACACATAAATCACCATATTGCGGCCATCACGCCGCGCGGTGAAGCGAAATTCACGGCCAGCACAATCAATCGCATTCACATGGCGAAAGCC
>JANYGE010000089.1 GCA_025362535.1 Hyphomicrobiales bacterium | reverse complement strand
GAGCCCGGCATGGTTGGAGCGGCCTTGTCCGATACGAAAAGTTTCGTCGGCCTCATCGCAGATGGCTTTCATGTTGCCGATATCGCCATGAAAATTGCACTCACAGCGACAAGCCATGATCGCTTTATGTTGATCACTGATGCCATGTCGACAGCGGCTGGAGGGCCAACACATTTTGAATTGCAGGGGCGTCAGGTGCGCGTGATTGACAGCAAGCTTCAGTTGGACGATGGCACACTGGCGGGTTCAAATCTTACGATGGATGAAGCCGTCAAGTATTGTGTAGATAATTTGGGCATCGATCTTACCGATGCTTTGCGCATGGCTTCGCTTAACCCGGCTCGCTTTTTGAAACTCGAAGATGAACTGGGACGCATAACGGCAGGTTACCGCGCCAGCCTTGTCCATCTTGATGATCAGTTGAATGTTTTACAAACGTGGGTGGATGGAGCATGAAAAAAATTCGTGTGCTTGTAGTAGGATTGGGCAATATGGGCCTGAGCCATGCAAGAGCTTATAAGGCAATAGCTGGGTTTGAAATTGCCGGTCTGTGCAGCCGGGGCATAGAAGAGCGTAAAGATATTGCAGTCGAGTTTCCCAGTGCTGCGCTGTTTTCGGATTATGCGGAATCACTTAAAGTTTTAAAACCTGATGCCGTATCGATCAACACTTGGCCTGACACGCATGCTGCCTATGCGCGCATGGCTTTCGAAGCAGGTGCCCATGTGTTCATTGAAAAGCCATTGGCAGATTCGGTCTCTGAGGCTGAGACAATCGCAGCTCTCGCCAAAGCTAAGGGCAAGAAACTGGTGATCGGCTATATTCTCCGTGTTCATCCATCATGGATAAAATTTGTCGAAGTTGGGCGCACGCTGGGAAAGCCGCTCGTCATGCGCATGAACCTCAACCAACAAAGTTCTGGTGCGCAATGGCAAGTGCATAAGCAGTTGATGAATTCGATCAGCCCGATTGTCGATTGCGGCGTTCACTATGTCGACGTGATGTGCCAAGTGACGGGTGCCAAGCCTTTGCGTGTTCATGCCGTGGGCGCAAGGCTTACGAGTGAAGTGTCAGATACCATGTATAATTATGGCCATCTGCATGTGAGCTTTGATGATGGCTCGGTGGGTTGGTATGAAGCGGGCTGGGGCCCGATGATGAGTGAGACCGCCTTTTTCGTTAAAGATATGATCGGACCAAAAGGCTCAGTTTCAATCGCCATGGATGAATCCAAAACAGGTTCATCTGATGTTGACAGCCATACCAAAACCAATGCCCTGCGCGTCCATCATGCTGCCCTTAAAGCCGATGGAACATTCACAAAGCCCGATGATACCCTTCTCATGGATGATGAGCCGGGCCACCAAGAGCTTTGTAACCGTGAGCAAGAGATGTTCCTCGACGCAATTCTCAATGATCGCAACATGGATGACCATGTTCGCGATGGGATTAATTCGCTGCGCATTGTGTTGGCCGCAGATGAAAGTGTTCGTACGGGCGAGGTTGTCAAGCTTTGAAGCTCATCAGTGCTATTAGTGCTGGCAGTGGGGCGGTGAATGAAGATGGTCTTGGTTTTGTAGGCACTGGCGATCAGATTTCTGCCGCATGGATTTTTGATGGTGTGACAGGCATCAATAACCGAAATTATTTGCCCGGTGGCAGTGATGCCGCTTGGTTGGTGGCACGGGCTAACCAACATCTGCACGTTTTGGCGGCTACCACTCTTTCACTCAAAGACATTCTCCTGCAATTGGTGCAACGGCTTGTGACTGAATGGAATGAGATTGCCCCAACACTCAATCTTCCAATCGATTATGATCCGCCGGCTGCATGTCTCACTTTAGTCAAGAATTATCGGGGGCGGTGGCGGGCTTTGCGATTGGGCGACTCTTGCCTGTTTGCCATGTTCGCAGACGAATTAAAAATACGGTTGGTCGAATCCCCAAATAATAATTTTGATGCCTGGCTCTCACAGGCCGCGAAAAAACGTCGAACCGAAGGGGTTACAGATATTAAGGCATTACTGGCCGAATTTCGCCCGCAGCTGATTGCTGCGCGTAAAACGCGAAATACCCCTGGCGGCTACGGCATTTTGGAAGTAGGCATGGCCACCCTTCAGCACGCTGAGTTTAGCGAGCTGGGTTCATCCGATGCTATAATGATCTGCACCGATGGCTTCTACCGCGCTGTTGATCACTACAGACTTTTCTCCGATCAACAGTTGCTTTCAAAATGTTTGTGCGATCATGGTGTTGAAGACGTGTTACGAGAAATACGCGATACCGAACACGCAGATCCTGACTGCATAGAGTTCGAAAGATTTAAGCCCGCCGATGACGCAACCGCGCTGGTGCTGCGAACTTAACCCCGTTGCCTGCGCCATGCCCCCGGTGCTTCGCCCGTTTTTTTCTTGAATTCGCGATTGAAATACGCCGGATCTTTAAAGCCCAGTTCATGGGAAATATCTTCTGAAGACCGGATGGTGAATTGCAACAACCGCTTCGCTTCTAAAAGGCGTCGCTGCAGAACGACTTTTTTTACGGGTTTGCCAAAAGTGTTTTGTGCGGCCTTATCGAGCAGATGATAGGTTGTGTTCAGCTCTTGCGCATAATGTTCTATTGTCCAATTTTCACGAAAATGTGCATTCACCAATTGCTGCAGACGTTGCGCTAAAGGGAAACGAGAGGACATTTTGTCATTTGTTGAAGTGAGATTGTGCCGCGCAATATAGGTCAAAATCACTCCGACGAGACGTATCATCGCTTCTTGTCGATAGGCATATTGGGCTTGATGCTCGCGCTGCAGCAAAGACATGACAGTTCCCATGTTCTGCCACTCTTGCTTTGTGCCTATTTCATTCAAAAAAACTGGCTTTGGTAAAAACCTATCTTGTGACCCCATGATTGTCACAACTGCATCATTGGCAATTGACACCACAATAGCATCGGATGAGTCGCTTACTGAAAACCCATGCACCACTTCACTGGGAATGAAGCTAATCGCTGGTGCCGAAAATCTCCAAGATGAATCTTCAATGTGATAGGTGCCGCCTCCCTTTATCCAATAGGTGATCTGGGCCATTTGTGGGTGTTTGTGTGCCGCCACTTCTCCGCGATGCAGGTTTTTCCGTGTTGAAACCAGTTCAACATGCAGAAACCCGACATCGAGAGACCGGGTTGGTTCACCATAAACAAAGTAATCTGGGATGTTCTGTTTGGTCATGCGGAGCGAAAAAGTACAATCGATTTCAGTGAATTGTCAATTCACTTTCTAACCCTAAAGATTAACATGTAAACGAAATTGGAGAATATTTCATGCGCCCAGATGATTATCGTAGCGACAAGAAGCGGCCGTTTAGTGGAGCCGAGTATCTTGAAAGCCTGCGTGATGGCCGGGCCGTGTTTATCAATGGCGAGCGCATCAAGGATGTCACAACACATCCGGCCATGCGCAACTCCGCGCGGTCCATCGCTCGACTCTATGATGCATTGTATGATGAAAAAGCCAAAGCGAAGCTCACAATCGAAACCAGCACAGGTCCAGGCGGATACACCCATAAATTCTTTCGGGTGGCAAAGTCATCGGCTGAATTGGTGGCCCAGCAGGGTGCCATCGCCGATTGGTCACGTATGAGTTATGGCTGGATGGGACGTACGCCAGATTACAAAGCTGCTTTGATGAATACACTTGGTGCCAATGCAGATTGGTATGGGCCGTTCAAGGATAATGCTCTGGCTTGGCATAAGCGCGCCCAAGAATCAGTTCTTTTCATGAACCATGCCATTGTCAATCCACCGATTGATCGGCACAAGCCTGCCGATGCCGTGAAGGATGTTTTCGTTCATATCACCAAAGAGACTGATGCCTGCATTTATGTGTCGGGCGCTAAAGTTGTCGCCACGTCTGCCGCACTCACGCATTGTAACTTTCTTGCACAAAGCTCAGCGACTGTTACTGAGGATCCCTCCTTATCAGTCATGTTTATCGTGCCGATGAATGCCCCTGGGATCAAAATGATCTGCCGGGTGTCCTACGAGCAAACGGCAAACACCGTGGGTCATCCCTTCGACTATCCGCTATCATCACGTTTCGACGAAAATGATGCTATCCTGGTTCTTGATAATGTGTTCGTGCCTTGGGAAGATGTGCTGGTGCTGCGTGATGCGCAGAAAATTTTATCTTTCCATCCGGCTTCAGGCTTCATGCATGGCTATTGGTTCCAAGGCTGCACCCGGCTTGCGGTGAAGATGGATTTTCTTGCAGGCTTACTCGCGTAGGCTTTGCGCGCAACGGGTGGTGATGCGTTCCGCGGCAATCAAGCTGCCCTTGGGGAGGTCATTGCGCTTCGCCATATGTTCTGGAGTTTCTCCAACGCCATGGCGCATAATCCAGTCCCCTGGGCCAATGGTGCTGTTCTGCCAAACTTGGAATCGGCGCTGTGTTATCGCACCTTTATGTCTGAAGCCTATCCTCGTGTTATAGAGACCGTGCGGAAAGTTGTGGCATCTGGTTTGATTTATTTGCCTTCTTCTGCCGCTGATTTTAAGAACCCCGAAATCAACAAATATCTCGCGCAATATGTGCGTGGTTCCAATGATATGGGGCATATTGAACGCATTAAAATTATGAAACTCTTGTGGGATGCAACGGGCACGGAATTTGGGGGTCGCCATGCTCTCTATGAGCTGAATTATGCCGGCGCTCCGGAAGATGTTCGATTGCAGGTTCTCAAAGGAGCTGAGCGCACAGGAACCCTCAAGATGATGGAAGAGCTGGTTGATACCTGCATGAGTGATTATGATGAAAATGGTTGGACGGGCGATACTTGGTTGCCACCTTTAAGTTCACCCTCTGAAAGCCTGAAGTCGGAGGCGTAGACAGCTGTGGAACCGCAAGTCTCAAAATCTGAATTCCGCAATGCCATGGCGCGGGTTTGTGCGCCGGTGAATGTGGTAACGACTGATGGTCCGGCGGGTCGAGGTGGCTTCACCGCAACGGCCATGTGCAGTGTCACCGATGAGCCGCCAACGCTTATCGTCTGCATGAATTCCAAATCAGCGCAGACCGATTTATTTGTGCAGAACAAGCAGTTTTGCGTGAATGTTCTGCCTTCCGAGCACAAAGATCTGGCCGCAAATTTTGCTGGTGCTGTATCTGATATGAGTGCGCGCTTTGCTTCTGCAGAATGGTATCTGCTGAAATCCGGATTGCCTTCTTTACGTGAAGCAATTGTGTCCTTCGCTTGTGAAACAGTGGACATGCACCGCGTGGGAACACACAATATTCTAGTGGGGAGGGTGATTGATATCCGACAACGTAATGATGACAGTGCACTGCTTTATTTTGATCGACACTATGTGCATGTGCCTTCACAGGCTGGGAGTTTCGGCGGTTAAGTCAGTTTTCCTTCGGTCAGTTCGTCAAGGAGATCTAACAAGGTGTC
>JANYGE010000080.1 GCA_025362535.1 Hyphomicrobiales bacterium | reverse complement strand
AAGCGCCAAGAAGGCCTATGACATTAAAACTGCCAATGCCACCATCGGAATCCGCGGCACCGGCTTTGATTTCTGGGTCAAGGGCGACACGGGCGTTGCTGTGCATGATGGTAGTGTAAAACTATGCAATTTGACCAAGAGCTGCGTGAACTTAAATGCTGGTTGCGACCTTGGTATCGCGCAAAACAATAACTCGCATGAGCTGTTTGAAAGCAAGAAAGCAAATGGCCTCACCCGTAAATTGCCCTATGCCGTTGACCAACGGCCATTGGACAAGCATTTCTGGTTGAATATCGGGGCCTGCAAGCAGTTCACAGCTTTCGATCCGGGTAATCAAGGATCTTCTGGAAAAGAATCAAAACCACCACAACGTGATGGTGGAGATGACGGTGAAGGTGGCGGATGTCAGGAAGGCCAAGAGTGCTAGAAATAAATCTTGTCACGTGTCAATAACTACATCGGCCTTCTCGTTGGCTTAATAGTTTTAACACTGGCTATCACGATCCGCAGTTATGATCCTACAATTTTAGCGACGTTGCGCGGTGCAGGCTTTGACACATTACAAAGCATCTGGCCGCGCAATCCGATCCCTCCCCAACCCGTTCGCATTATTGATATTGATGAGGCCTCGCTGAAATCAATTGGCCAATGGCCATGGCCGCGCAATGAGCTTGCAACACTCGTTACCAACCTCACCGCGCTTGGTGCTTCAGCCATTGCTTTTGACATCATTTTTGCTGAACCGGATCGCATGTCACCGAGCGCTCTGGCGCGTAATCCAGAATTTGCAAAAAGCTTTTCAGCAGAGGCCCTCGCCAGCCTCGCCGATAATGATAAATTGCTGGCAGAAGCCATCGCGCAAGGTCCAGTGGTGAATGCCTTTGCCTCAACCACCGGCACTCAAACAAATCTGCCCCCCAGCAAAGCAGGCTTTGCCCAAACCGGGCAGGACGCGACCAATGCGCCGCCGCACCTTGCTAAAATAGTTTCAAACATTGAAATTCTGGATAGCAGCGCCAAGGGCCTCGGCAGCATCAATATTGATCTCGCGGGTGACCAAGGCATAGCGCGACAAGTGCCTCTGCTCTGGAGTGATGGCAAAACGCTTTACCCCAGTCTCATTCTGGAATCACTGCGCATCGCCCAGCAAGCTGAAAGCTATGTGGTGAATGGCTCAGACAGCAGCGAAAACGTAATCGAATCCATCCGCGTCGGCGACATTGAAATTCCCACATCAGAATCTGGCCTGCTGCAAGTCAATTACCGTGCCAACGACCCTGCCCTCTATGTGTCAGCGGAGAAACTTCTCCGCCAAAGCGATCTTGAGGCTCTGCGCCCGCTCATTGAGGGCCACATTGTCTTGATCGGAACCTCCGCTGTGGGTCTGCTGGATACGCGCATTTCGGCATTGGGTGAATCAATTCCCGGCGTCTCAGTCCATGCCCAAGCTCTCGAACAAATCCTATCAGGGGCCTTTCTCTCGCGGCCCGAGTGGCTGGTCGGCAGCGAATTTGTTGTAACACTGGTGCTCGGCCTGCTCATTGCAACACTCGCCAATTATCTGCGCCCTGCCGCCACGATATTCACAACAGGTCTTGCACTCGCCGCACTGGCCGGAGTCACCGCCATCGCGTTTCGGAATTTCGGCCTCTTGGTCGATATCACATTCCCAGCCGCAGCACTCCTGCTCACCTTTTTATCGACAACGGCCTTTAAGCTTCTGGTCACAGATCGTCATGGCCGCCATTTGCGCCGCAGCTTTGCCCATTATGTAGCCCCATCAGTTCTGGCCGAGATTGAACGCAACCCGCAAGACCTGAAACTCGGTGGTGAAATCCGTGATGTAACGGTGATGTTTGTTGATATCAAAAACTTCACCCCTCTCAGTGAAAGACTTGCCCCCCAGGAACTCGTGACAATCATAAATGGTGTGCTTGATGCCTGCAGCAAAGCCATTCTCATTGAAGGCGGCACCATTGATAAATATATTGGCGATGCGGTGATGGCGTTTTGGAACGCCCCCGTTGCCATTCCAGAACATCAATATCACGCCCTGCTCGCTTCGCTTAAAATCGCGCAACACCTTGAAGCCTATAACGCGCAGCCATCGGTGAAATCCGCACTACAGGCCATTGCCAGCTGGCCTATCTCCGTGCGCATCGGCATGGCCACTGGCCCGGCCTGTATCGGCAATATGGGCTCTGAGCACCGCTTCAACTATACAGTGTTGGGCGATGCTGTGAACACCGCAGCGCGCGCCGAAAGTGCCGGCAAAACCATTGGCTATGATTGTATCCTCGCTGGCGATGTGGAAGGCCAGTCACATAAGCTCGCAATTGTTTCCGTCGGTGCCGTGCCGATGAAAGGCAAAGCCCAGGACACACCAGTCCACGTTATATTGGGCGATGAGGATCATGCGACATCGCCTGCGTTTCTGTCTTTTAAGTCGAGCTATGTTGACCTGCTTCAACAACGCGGAACCCCAGAGTCCAAAACAGTCTGGCAGCAGAACCGCGTCGCACTTCAAGCTGCATTCCCCAACTATGCGATGTTCATTGAGTCTTCGTTAACCTAAAATCTTAAGCCGTCGCCCTATCACCAATTGGCGGAGCAAAACTTAAGCCCATATCCCATGGTAAATAAATCCACGTATCTTGGCTCACTTCGGTCACAAATGTATCAACCAATGGCCGCCCCTGAGGCTTGGCATAAACCGTTGCAAAATGCGCTTTGGGCAGCATTTCCCGAACGAGTTTGGCCGTAGCGCCAGTATCAACCAAATCATCGACAATCAAAACGCCAGCCCCCTTGTTGGCGCCGATGATTACTGGAGACACTGGCTTTAACACTGTAATTTCGCCTTGCTTATCATAGTCATAAGAAGCAACACAGACCGATTCAATCACCCGAATGCCAAGCTCACGGGCGACAATGGCAGCCGGCACCAAGCCACCGCGCGTGATAGCCACAACCGCCGAAAATGGCCCCGCCGAAGAAAGCCGCCACGCTAAAGCCCGCGCATCGCGGTGGAACTGATCCCACGATACCGGAAAGCTCTTTTGCCATTTTTCATCCATCAGACCCACTCCAAAACATCGGCATACCCAGAAAATTTGAGTGATTCAATGCAATAGAACCATTTTGATCAACACTTGCTTCATACTTTACCGCGACAATGGATTGGAATCTAAACGCCTCGCGAAATGGTAAAAATATGATTGAAGCACTGGTAGCGGCCTTTGAACTTGCCAATATTGAAATGATTGTCGTTTCAATGCCTGAGGCAATCGTCAAAGATGCTTCGTCAGCAATTTTGCGCAAGTGGTCGTGCCAATATGAAGATGTGGTTGGCAAACCCTTGATGAAATTCGGCACGGGCAGTCTTTCGGCCCGCTTTGTAACCGAGTCGCTTGATCCCTCTGAGCAGCAGTCAATCGAAGTAACTTATACGCCACCACTTGGCACCATGATCAAATCGGTTTTCCGCACCCAGGCTTGGGCGCAAGACGGCAGCCGTCACATGGTGCTGGTGGGTCAGCACGCCAGCATTGAACAAGCCGAATTGGCCATGAGCAATGAAAAGCGCCTCAATCTCGCTCTGCGCTCCGGCGGCTATGCCTTGTGGGATTTCAACTATGAAACTGGCGAGACTTTTAACTCTCCGGAAATGTATGAAATTTTCGGTGACAAGTCGGGGAACTCGGCGCTTGATTTCCACAGCTTCAATGATCTCATTCATCCTGAAGATCTTGACAAAACCCTCGATGAAAAAATCCGCACAGCACCTTTTGGAACGGAAATTTTCCAAACCCGCTATCGCGTGAAGGCCCAATCAGGTGGCTATATTTGGATTGAGTCAGCCGCTGGCGTGATCCGAGATCCTGCTACCGGGCGGCCAGCCAAAGTCGTTGGCCTGTGCCGCAACATCAATGATCAAATGGCCACATTGGAACGCTTAAAGAGCTCGGAGCTCGCCCTCAAGCGCACCCAAGCTGTGTCTCACCTTGGCAGTTTCAAACTCCGCATTGAAACCGGGGTTTCCAGGTTAACTGCTGAAATGGCCGCTCTCAT
>JANYGE010000032.1 GCA_025362535.1 Hyphomicrobiales bacterium | reverse complement strand
GCGAACCAAGCTTTGGCGCACCCTCTAAATCTGCCCCCCAAGAGGTGAGATCAACACCAGACAGCACAACTTCAGCATGACCCATCGCCACAAGCCTGCGAATTTGTTCGACAACATCAGCAATCGGCACCGAACGCGAATTGCCCCGGCCATAGGGAATAATGCAAAACGTGCAGCGATGATCGCAGCCATTTTGCACTTGCACGAAAGCCCGGATGCGGCCCGTGAGTTGGTCAATCATTGGCGGCTTGTTTTCATGCACCAACATAATATCAGCCACATCAACGCGCGGGCGATTAGAACCCGTCAGCCATGATGATGCCTGCAGCTTTTCTTCATTGCCCAACACGCGGGAAACTTCCGGCATGGCTGCAAACATTTCAGGATCCGTCTGCGCCGCACAGCCGGTTACGATAATCTGCGCATCGGGTTGTTCTTTATGCGCCTTCCTGATGGCTTGGCGGGCTTGCCGTGTGGCTTCTGCCGTCACTGCACAGGTGTTAAAAATAATTGCATTTTCAAGCCCTGCCTTCTCAGCATGGCCGCGCATGATTTCCGATTCAAATGTGTTGAGGCGGCAGCCGAAGGTTTGCAGCCCAACGCTTTGGGTCTTAGTCACGAAAGCAAGCCTTCCGGCAGCACGCCATCAAATTCATATGCCGCAGGCCCGGTCATCAAGATATGGCCGTCGCTCTCACGCACGCTCATAAACAAGTCACCACCCGGCAAGGTGACGCGACACGCCGCATCAATAATTTTAATGCGGTGGCCCGCAGCCATGGTGGCGCATGCTGCCGTGCCACAGGCCTTGGTAAGGCCAGCACCACGTTCCCACACTTTCAGAATAACATGGTCGCGCGCCACAACCTTGGCAAAAGAGATATTGGCCCGCTCAGGAAACAGCGGATGGTTTTCCAGCATCGGCCCAGCACGGCCTAAATCTACCACATCCAAATCGGTCACCCAGAAAATGCAATGCGGATTCCCCACATTGACAACTGAGGGCGAGTGGATCAGCGGCGCATCAATCGGCCCATATTGCAGTTCCACATGGCGCGTGTCAGCAAAGGGTTCGGAGAGCGGAATGTCTTTCCAGTCAAATTTCGGCAGGCCTTGATCAATCGTCACCATCTTGTCGCCAGCCTTAGTGGCAATCAAAAATCCACCCTTGGTATCAATGGTGGCCGTGTCTTGCTTGGTTTCATCAAACAATAAATCCGCAATGCAACGCGAAGCATTACCACAAGATTGCACCTCGCCGCCTTCCGCATTCCAAATCCGCATGCGCACATCGGCCACCAAAGATTTTTCCAGAACAATCAGCTGATCACAGCCAATGCCAGAACTTCGGTCCGCAATCGCGCGGGCTTGGGCTTCGGATATGGCAATGGGTTTCTTGCGGGCATCCAGAACCACAAAATCATTGCCAAGACCGTTCATTTTGCGAAAAGCGTAACTCATAATGCGCCTTATATGGGCAAATTGGCGAAAAAAGCTAGCCGCCAGAATTTCGCCGTGCCACACTGGGCTATGAGCACACAAAGCCCCTCGCGGATTAACCCTTGGATTGTCGTCTGGCTGTGCTTTGCCACACTCTCCATTGTTATGTCGGCGCGCCAATCAGTTTCGATTATGACGGATGAATGGGTGCGCAGTTTAGGCTGGTCGAAAACCTTCATCGGCTCAGGCCAATCGGTAGCATTTATCACCATGGGCATATTCTCTCCGGTGGCCGGAAACCTGGCTGATCGCTTTGGCGCCAGAGCCATGCTCACGGCGGGGCTGCTCACCGTGTCCGCCGGGTTTTTGGCCTTTGCTACAGTTCCCATCGCCGGATTTTATATCTTAGCCTATGGCGTGCTTGGCGGCATTGGCTTTGCCACCGCCAATGCGCATTTGGTTTCAACGGCACTGGCCAAATTGTTTAAGGAAAATCGTGGGCTGTCCAATGGCATTGCCAATTCCGGCTCCACCGTAGGCCAATTCGTAACCGTGCCGCTTCTCACGTTAAGCTTGGGTTATTTTTCATGGCGTTGGTCCATGCTGGCGGTGTCCATCACCTGCTTGGTGATGGCCGGTGTTATTTGGTGGACACTTAAACCCACCGCCGAGGAAGCTGCCGAAAAATCTGAAACCATTTCGGATGAACCCTTGGGTGCAAGGCTGAAATTTCTGCTCACCAATTCCACTTTTCATATTTTATTTTGGAGCTTTTT
>JANYGE010000408.1 GCA_025362535.1 Hyphomicrobiales bacterium | reverse complement strand
TGGTGAGGCTCATGCCGTGGGCAGCAATCAAGCCGTGGTCGAAAGAGCCATCGCCAGCGCGCAGCGCAAGGCGTCAAACCTGCCCTTGCAGCTCAGCGCCACCGACAAGGAATTGATTGTCGATTTGGCAAAGGGCGAAGCTGGCGGGGAAGTGACCTTGTGGCTGATGGCCATTGCACCCTCCGTAACAGTGAAAATCGAACGCGGTGAAAATACGGGTCAGTCTATCACCTATCACAATGTGGTGCGCAAATTGGTGCCTGCCGGCATGTGGGATGGTTCAGCCGCCACACTCAAACTTCCACGCAAAGCCATTATGACGCCGGATTGTACGTCCTGCACCGCCGTGCTGCAGCAAGGCAAAGTTGGCCCAGTATTAGCTATGGCACAATGGCACGTTTAATTCTCACGGTTTCGTGAAAGACTGTGACCAATCCATTCTGAACCATTCTGGCAATCACCCCGTAACTAAATCAGATCGCGCAATGATGCGGGTCAAACTTAAAATTTCGGGAGACGATTATGCGCAAGACACTTATTGCATCGCTTTTGCTTGGCCTTGTTTCAACTGCAGCTTTGGCCGCCATGAACCCCATGGTAGGCGGATCAGAAATGTTTCCAGCCAAGAACATTGTTGAAAATGCCATGAACTCCAAAGACCACACAACATTGGTTGCAGCCGTTGTTGCCGCTGGCTTGGTTGACACATTGAAGAGCGCTGGCCCTTTCACTGTTTTTGCTCCAACCAATGAAGCCTTTGCTGCTTTGCCAGCCGGCACTGTTGAAAATCTGTTGAAGCCAGAAAACAAGGCCATGCTTACCAAGATCCTCACCTGTCACGTGATTGGCGCCAAAGCGATGGCTGCTGATGTGATGAGCATGGTGAAAGCGGATGGCGGCATGCACAAGGTGAAAACCGTTGGTGGCTGTGAACTGACATTAAAAGTTGATGGTGACAAAGTGACCGTGACTGATGAAGCAGGTGGCGTTGCAATTGTTACTATTGCTGACGTGGCGCAATCAAACGGCGTGATCCACGTGATCGACAAGGTTCTCCTGCCGAAGATGTAATCAACAACGGTGCTTCAATTCTGAAGCACCAGTCCCCTCTACAAATCCCAATTTAATTTCAGTTTTACTGATGGAGAAAAATCATGTCGAAGAAAATTATTGTAACGGCCTTCTTGGGCCTCGTACTCAGCACTGGTGCTGCATTCGCAAAGAACCCAACTGTTGGCGGTGCTGCAATGTTCCCTAACAAGAACATCATTCAAAATGCAGTCAATTCCCCAATCAACACCACCCTTGTTGCCGCAGTGAAGGCAGCTGGTCTTGTTGAAACATTATCCGGCCCAGGCCCATTCACTGTTTTGGCACCAACCAACGCAGCCTTTGATGCGCTTCCAGCTGGCACTGTTGCAACATTGTTGAAACCAGAAAACAAGGCAACACTTGTGAAAATTCTCACCTGCCATGTGATCGCTGGCAACGTGATGGCCAAGGATGTGATGGCCATGGTGAAGGCTGATGGCGGCTCGCATACTGTAACAACAGTAGGCGGTTGCAAGGTAACTTTTTCGACATCAGGCGGCAAAGTTTATGTAACTGATGAAAAGGGGGACAAGGCTTTGGTCACAACAGCAAACGTGCGCCAATCAAACGGTGTGATCCATGTGATCAACAAGGTTCTCTTGCCGAAGATGTAATTTATAAAAAGGGAGCCGGACGCTTACCGTCCGGTTCCAAAACTCAACCTTTGTTCTTGTAGTAAACATCCAAGAACACGGCAAACATCAGCACGGCACCTTTAATCACAAACTGCCAATCAATGCCGATGCCCATGATGCTCATGCCATTGTTCATCACACCAATGATGAAAGCGCCAATCACCGCTCCGATGATTTTGCCCACACCACCAGTCACTGCCGCACCTCCGATGAAGCAAGCGGCAATCACTTCAAGCTCGAACCCAGCACCAGCCTTTGGTGTAGCCACGTTCAAACGGGCCGCAAAAATCAGTCCGCCAAGGGCAGCGAGAGCACCCATGATGGTGAAGATCCAGAAAGTGAGGCGCTCGGTGTTTACACCAGAAAGCTTGGCTGCCTTTTCGTTACCTCCCATTGCATAAATGCGGCGACCAAAGGTCGTGCGCGTGGTGATAAACACGAAAAGTGCGATCAATGTGAACATGACAACCAGCACCGTGGGCAGGCCCTTATATTGACCCATGATGAAGCTGAAGCCAATCAAAGCAACCGCAATCAAAATATTGCGACCATAGAAAATCGGTTCAGGCTCTTCAGCCAAGCCATGTGCCAATTGGCTACGGCGTTCTTTGAAATTGAAATAGATCAATACTGCCGTGATTAGCGTGCCAATCACCAAGGCCAGAAAATTGAAGGGCGCTCCAAACATTTGGATGTTAAAAATATCTGGCAGGAAGCCCGTGCTGAGCAACTGAAAAGTTGGAGGAAGCGGGCCAACGGAAGCACCACCCAAAACAGAAAGCGCCAAACCCTTGAATATCAACATGCCCGCCAGAGTGACGATAAAGGCGGGAATTTTATAATAGGCAATGAAGTAACCCTGCACAGCACCTATGGCCCCACCTAAGGCGAGGCAAATAATGGAAGCGGTGACGAAATCAAATTTTGGTATGGTGAAGAGATCAGGGTTTGGCGAAGTTCCCGTCATTAACACCGCAGCAACAGCACCGACGAAACCTGAGACCGAGCCCACGGAGAGATCAATATGGCCAGCCACAATCACCAGCAACATGCCTAAAGCCATCACCACAATATAACTATTCTGCAGCAGAATATTGGTCATGTTCACTGGGCGGAATAATGTGCCGTGCGTGTTGAATTGGAAAAACACCATGATGGCGAGCAGCGAGAGCAGCAAAGCATAGTCGCGAATATTGCTTTTAACAAAGCGCATGAAATCTGGCTTCACTTGTGGTGTGGAAATATCAGTCATTTTATTTGTCCCATGATTTCATAATCGCGCGCATGATTTTTTCTTGGCTCGCCTGTTTAGCTGGCATTTCGGCCACAAACTTTCCTTCGTTCATCACATAAATGCGATCAGAAATACCGAGAAGTTCCTGCATCTCGGACGAGATCACAATCACCGCTTTGCCGGCTTCAGCCAGCTGGTTGATGATGCCGTAAATTTCATATTTGGCACCCACATCAATGCCGCGCGTGGGTTCATCCAAAATCAAAACGTCAGGACCGGAGAAGAGCCATTTTGAAAGAACAACCTTTTGTTGGTTGCCGCCGGAAAGATTAACTGTGGTTTGAAACACCGAAGAGCAGCGAATGCCAAGATCGCGCCGATATTTATTGGCAATTGCAAGCTCAACCAAATCATCGACTACTGAGTATCGCGCCACGCCATCCAAGTTGGCCAAGGTGATATTGTGTTTGATATGGTCGATCAACACCAGACCATAAGTTTTGCGGTCCTCGGTGGCGTAAGCCAATTTGGCATCCATGGCTTTTGGAATAGTACTGACATCAACAACCTTGCCATTGATCTTCACTTCGCCGGTGATTTTCTGGCCATAAGCACGTCCAAAAATAGACATGGCAAGTTCAGTGCGGCCAGAGCCCATAAGGCCTGCAATGCCCACCACTTCGCCACGGCGCACATTAAGATCGACATTCTTGATCATCTGCCGTTCGGCATGGAGGGGATGATAAACACTCCAATTTTTAACTTCAAAAATAGGCTCACCAATTTTGGCGTTGCGCGGTGGAAAACGATCAGTGAGTTCGCGGCCCACCATGGCTTTGATGATGCGGTCTTCACTGATTTTTTCAGCATGGCAATCCAATGTATCCACCGTCATGCCATCACGAATGACCGTGATACGATCTGCCACTTTGGAAATTTCATTGAGCTTGTGCGAAATCATAATCGATGAAATGCCTTGCTCACGGAACTCCATCAACAAAGCCAATAAAGCATTCGAGTCGGTTTCGTTCAAACTGGACGTTGGCTCATCCAGAATGAGCAATTTAACTTTTTTGTTGAGCGCCTTGGCAATTTCCACAAGCTGTTGCTTGCCGGTGCCAAGATTGGTGATGAGCGTGTTAGGGTGCTCATTCAACCCCACTTTTTTCAAAAGCTCTTTGGTGCGTGTGAAGGCTTCAAACCAATTGATCACACCGCCTCTTGCCGTCTCGTGGCCTAAGAAGATATTTTCGGCGATAGACAATAGCGGCACCAAAGCCAGCTCTTGATGGATGATAATAATGCCAGAGTTTTCGCTGTCCGCAATGGTGCCAAATTTACGTTCGATACCTTCGAAATAGATATCACCAGAATAGGTACCATGCGGATAAACGCCAGAGAGCACCTTCATTAAAGTCGATTTACCAGCGCCATTTTCGCCAACCACGGCATGAATTTCAGCCGGCCGCACGTCTAGTGTAACATCCGAAAGCGCCTTTACGCCCGGAAACGTTTTGGTAATGCCGCGCATCTCAAGAATGGGCTGCATGTTCTCCCTTTCGCTCGGCTTTGCGCCGATGTCTTATTCTAAGTTAACACGGGCCCTGCTTTACGCAAGGCCCGTGCATTAACAATCTTAGTTGTCGATCTTGTCTTGTGTATAATAGCCTGAATCCACCAAAGCTGCTTTAATGTCAGCCTTGCCAACGCTGTGTGGCGTGAGCAGGTAGGATGGAACAACTTTAACACCATTGTTATAGGTCTTGGTGTCGTTGATTTCTGGTTCTTTGCCACCAAGAACAGTGTCAACCATCTTTGCGGTTACTTTCGCAAGTTCGCGTGTATCCTTGAATACGGTTGAATATTGTTCGCCAGCATTCATGCCCTTAACCGATGCCAATTCAGCATCTTGGCCAGTCACGATTGGCA
>JANYGE010000308.1 GCA_025362535.1 Hyphomicrobiales bacterium | reverse complement strand
GATTGATGAGAAAATCTGGGATAGCAAAGCCGATCTTGCTGCCGCCTATGTGATCTGGGGTGCCTATGCCTATGGTGCCAAAGCCCAAGGCGAAAATGATGAAGCCACGTTCAAGCAGCGCCTCGCATCACTCGAAGCGGTCATCCATAATCAAGATAACCGCGAACATGATCTCTTGGACTCCGATGATTATTACCAATTCGAAGGCGGTATGGCGGCTGCCGTCGAAACCCAATCCGGCCAAAAACCTCGATCCTATCACAATGATCACTCGCGCCCCGAACGCCCAGTTATCCGCACGCTGGAAGAAGAAATCTCCCTCGTCATGCGCAGCCGTGTGGTCAACCCGAAATGGATCTCAGGTGTCAAACGCCATGGCTATAAGGGTGCATTCGAAATTGCCGCTACGGTGGATTATATGTTCGCCTTCGCCGCCACCACTGGGGCCGTGCAAACCCATCACTTCGATTTGGCCTATGAGGCCTATATTGCCGACGATCACACTCGAGATTTCATCACTGAAAACAACCCCGCCGCATTAAAAGAAATCGCCGCCCGATTTGAAGAGGCCATCGCACGCAACCTCTGGCAACCGCGCTTGAATTCGGCCTATGATATTCTGAAGGATTTACAAAAATGACTGAAGAACTGGAAAAAGATTCCACCCGCCACAATGAAAAAATGGCCAAGAAAAAAGCCGCCCGTGATAAAATCATGGCAGGCAAGACGATTGAGCGCGGCCTGTTGATTGTCCACACTGGCAAAGGCAAAGGCAAATCCACCGCCGCCTTCGGCATGGTGTTCCGCCATGTGGGCCACGGGCTTCGCAGCGGTGTCATCCAATTCGTCAAAGGCGCCTGGGGCACTGGCGAGCGCACTGTCCTTGAAAAATTCCCTGATCTGGTCACAATCAAAGCCATGGGTGAAGGCTTCACCTGGGAAACCCAAGACAGAGACCGCGACATTGCCCATGCGAGAGAAGGCTGGGAAGAAGCCAAACGCATGATCGCCGACCCATCCTATCGCTTAGTGATGCTCGACGAGCTCAACATTGTGCTGCGCTATGATTATCTGCCACTGGAGGAAGTGCTAGAAGTTTTAAAATCACGCCCAATGGATAAACACATCCTCATCACTGGCCGTAACGCCCGCGATGAGGTGATTGAACTGGCGGATTTGGTGACAGAGATGGAGCAGATCAAACATCCGTTTAGGTCAGGGGTAAAGGCGCAGGCGGGGATTGAGTTTTAAGCGCCGCATTCAAACTTGCTCCCACCTCGGCATTCCCCTAAACCACCTACTCTAGCAGCGTTCCCAATGACGGGACTGAAAGCCATTCCGGTGCGGCTGACCCAAGCGGGGCCAAGACGGAGCTGCCTTCCAATGCCGATTTCGGCAACGCTCAAACTTGGAAGGCGCGGACTATGACTGAAAAAATTGGTGTGATGCTCTGCGGCCATGGCAGCCGCGATGAAGGTGCTGTGAAGGAGTTCGCCGTGTTGGCGAGTCATCTCAAAAAGCGCCTGCCGCATTATCCCGTTGAATTTGGCTATCTCGAATTCGCCACCCCGATCATTCGCACTGGCCTTGATGCGCTGAAGGCTGAAGGGGTGACGCGCGTGCTCGCGGTGCCGGGCATGTTATTTGCGGCGGGCCACGCCAAGAATGATATTCCCTCGGTGCTCAACACTTATGCCGCCGCCAATCATCTCAAAATTGAATATGGCAAAGAACTCGGCATTGATCCGAAAATGATGCGCGCGGCGGGTGATCGCATTCAAGAAGCTTTAGATAAAGCCGGTAATGATGTGCCCCTGCACGAAACCATGTTGATGGTGGTGGGGCGTGGCGCATCTGATCCAGATGCCAATTCCAATGTCTCGAAAGTCACCCGCATTCTGTGGGAAGGTTTCGGTTTTGGCTGGGCTGAGACCTGTTATTCCGGCGTTACTTTTCCGCTTGTTGACCCCGGTTTAGAACACGCAGCAAAGCTCGGCTACAAGCGCATCATCGTGTTCCCCTATTTCCTCTTCACCGGAATTTTGGTTGACCGCATTTATGATGCCACTGATGAAGTGGCCGCCCGCCACCCCAAAATCACGTTTATCAAAGCGGGCTATTTGAACGATCATCCACAAGTGATCGAAACTTTTGTTGAGCGCATCGAACAGATTCTAACGGGTGATATTTCAATGAATTGCCAAATGTGCAAATATCGCACGGCGGTTCTGGGTTTTGAAGCTGACGTGGGTGCGGTGCAAGAAAGCCACCACCACCATGTGGAAGGTATCAATGCCAAAGCGGATGGCTCGTTCCAAATCGTCAACCATCATCATGATCATGGCCACAGCCATTCCCATGATGATGGCCACACCCATGCGCCATACCCTCATGCCAATCACCCTCTGGGGCCAAAGAGCATGGAGAAGAAATGAACTATCTGAAAGACCCAGCAGCCATCTACGCGAAATCCTTCGCTATCATTCGTGCTGAAACTGATCTCAGTTCCGTACCGAAAGACGCTGAGGATATTGCGGTGCGCATTATCCATGCCTGTGGAATGCCTGAGGTTATTTCAGAGCTTGTGATCAGTGCAGATTTTGTAGTGGCAACCCGCAATGCATTGAGCAATAAACGCCCCATTCTTGTCGATGTTGAAATGGTGCGCCACGGCATTATACAACGACAATTGCCAAGTGGTGTCGAAATCATCTGTACACTGAATGATCCACGCGCCCGCGAAATTGGCATTACCCAATCCATCACCCGCACAGCAGCGGCCACGCAATTGTGGAAAGAAAATCTCGAAGGGGCAATCATCGTCATCGGCAATGCGCCAACCGCACTCTTCGCTTTGTTGGAACTGATTGATGCTGGTGCGCCAAAGCCCGCCTGTATTGTAGGCTTTCCTGTTGGCTTCGTGGGGGCAGCGGAAAGCAAAGCCGAATTGGTTTCAAAATCTCGCGGCATCCCCTTTGCCACCATCAAAGGCCGCAAAGGCGGTTCGGCCATGGCCTCATCGGTGATCAACGCGCTAACGAGTGATGTGTAATGAATAAATGGCTCACGATTATCGGCATGGGCGAAGATGGTTGGGAAGGCCTGTCCAATCGCGCTCGCCTTGCGATTAAAGCAACTGACGTCATCGTCGGCTCCACGCGGCTGTTGAACTTTCTCCCCAATATAAAAGCCGTGCACCACGAATGGCCACAACCTTTTTCGGCTGTTGTCGAGCGCATCAAGCCGTTGATAGGCCGCAACACTGTGATCCTCGCCACCGGCGACCCCATGAACTATGGCGTGGCGCGCAAACTGATGGAGTTTATCCCTTTCGCGGAAATGACCATCATCCCGCATCTTTCCGCCTTCTCACTCACCGCATCGCGTATGGGCTGGAGTCTCCCCGATTGCGACACGCTCACCTTGCATGGTCGCCCTGCCGCCAATCTTGAGGCCTTCATTCAACCCGATGCAAAATTGATTGTGCTCACCGCTGATGCCAGCACCATTCCAGAAATTGCCAGAAGACTCGAAGCCAGAGATTTCGGCCAAAGCCACGTCACTGTGCTGGAGAATCTTGGAAGCGAACGGGAAAGTGTTTCACTATATGCTCCGCACACAGACTACTCCGATCTCAACACCGTTGCCATTCACTGCATCGCCAGCCCCGACGCGAAAATCTTGTCACGCCTTGCAGGCCTGCCCGATGAGGCCTTCATCCATGATGGCCAATTGACCAAGCGCGAAGTGCGCGCCTCCACATTAGCAGCTCTCGCCCCTGCTCCCGATCAATTGCTCTGGGACATTGGTGCAGGCTGCGGCTCAGTCTCAATTGAATGGATGCGCAGCACGCGAGGCTGCCAAGCCATTGCTTTTGAACACAATGCCGATCGTTTGAACATGATCGCCCAGAATTCTGATGCACTGGGCACACCACGCTTAAAAGTGGTCACTGATAAAGCCCCAGAATCCTTAGCGAACATGCCAGCCCCGCACGCCATTTTCATTGGCGGTGGCGTGGGTAATGCTGGCGTGTTCGAAACCGCTTGGGAATGCTTGCGCCCAGCCGGAAGGCTTGTCGCAAATGTGGTGACGATAGAAGGTGAAATGCATCTTTATGATTTGCAGGAAAAACATGGTGGCGACTTGGTGAAAATCGAAATCTCAAATCTCGCATCCGTTGGTCCCTATCGCGCCATGAAACCGCGCATGGCCGTCACCCAATGGCGGGTGCAAAAACCATGGTAAAAGCGGGAACACTCTACGGTGTGGGCGTTGGCCCCGGCGATCCTGAATTGATGACGGTAAAAGCCTGGCGCTTGATCTCTACAGCGAACACCATCGCTTATCTGTGTGCAAATGGCCAAGACTCAACAGCGCGTGATATTGCCAAACCCTTCATCGTCGAAGGCACCGCAGAAATCGCCATCGACATGCCAATGCGCGTCGAACGCGAACTGGGCCAAGCAGCCTATGACAAGGGTGCCGCCGAAATTGCAGCCTACTTGGACCAAGGTCAAGACGTTGTGATGCTGTGTGAAGGCGATCCATTTTTCTATGGTAGCTTCATGTATATATTTGAGCGTTTGGCGAGTAAATATCAAACAATCGTTGTGCCCGGAGTAACCTCCATCACGGCAGCCGCCGCCGCCATCGGCCAACCTTTAGTTTCGCGGAACGACATGTTGAAAATTCTGCCAGCCACGCTGCCCGAGGACCGCCTACACTTTGAACTTGCCACCAGCCAATCCGTCGCGATTATCAAAGTAGGCAGACACTTTGGAAAATTGAAATTGATTTTGTCAGAGCTGGGCCTCCTTTCAAAGGCCACCGCCATCGAAAATGCCACCCACGAAAACCAAATCATCACCCCCGTGGCTGAAATAAACTCCGAAACCCTCCCCTATTTCACCACCATCATTGTGCGGACCTAACATGAACCCTGTCATCTTTATTTTGGGTTCATCAGCCCTGCCCTTGGCACAAAAATTGAAAGCCGAATTCGGATTTCAAATTCACAGCCCTGAATATGTGAGTGGCGGCGATGTGACTTATCGCAAAGCAACGGATCACCTCGCAATTCTGTTCATAGAACGCCGCGTCATTCTCGGTCTCTGCGCCAGCGGCATTCTAATTCGCGCATTGGCCAAACACATTGGCGACAAGCGAACAGAGTCTGCTGTGCTTTCCGTTGCTGAAGATGGAAGCTCAGTCATTCCACTGTTGGGTGGCCATCATGGTGCAAATCAATGGGCCTACAAGATTGCAGAATTCACCAAAGGACATGCGGCCGTCACCACCGCCAGTGAAGTGCGCTTCGGCGCAAGCTTGGATGAGCCGATACCAGGTTACAGACTTGGCAATCCAGAACATATGAAATCCGCCACTGCGGCGCTTCTGAATGGGGCTCCTCTCGCATTGCGTCATGCCGACGAAAATCAGAGCTCAGAACCCCCCGTCGATTTACGAAATATTTCATTCGAAACATGGACCCCATCCTTCGGCGGAGTGACGATCGAAGTGACAGAAAGGGAT
>JANYGE010000299.1 GCA_025362535.1 Hyphomicrobiales bacterium | reverse complement strand
GATTGATGCCGCCAATGGGGCCTCCTATCGCACAGCACCTCCGGTGCTGTGGGAGCTGGGTGCAGAAATTATTCCAATCGGTGTTGAGCCGAATGGCCTCAACATCAATGACAAGTGTGGGTCTACCCATCCTGAAGCCATGTGCCAGCGGGTGCGCGAAACCCGTGCCGACATTGGCATTGCGTTGGATGGAGATGCTGACCGGGTTATTATTTGCGATGAAAATGGCCGGATCATTGATGGCGATCAGATTATGGCTTTGATTGCCTCGTCTTGGGCGGCACGTGGCCAATTGAAGGGTGGCGGACTTGTGGCCACGATCATGTCTAATCTTGGTCTTGAGAGATTTATGGAATCAAAGGGCCTCACGTTGGCGCGGACCAAGGTTGGGGATCGTTATGTTGTCGAGCATATGCGTCAACATGGTTTCAATGTGGGTGGTGAACAATCAGGCCATGTTGTGATGAGTGATTTCGCAACGACGGGTGATGGCTTGCTTGCGGCCTTACAAGTTCTTGCCGAAGTGGTTCGCCAAGGAAAGCCAGTGAGCGAAGTGTGCAATTTGTTTACACCTTTCCCGCAAATTCTGAAGAATGTGAAATTCTCCGGTGGCAAGCCCCTGGATGATGCACATGTGCAATCAGCGATCAAAGATGCTGAAGTGATGCTCGGCAATTCTGGCCGTCTGGTCATTCGCCCCTCAGGCACCGAGCCCTTGATCCGCGTTATGGCAGAAGGCCAAGATGAAACTATGGTGCGCCAGATTGTGGATGATTTGTGCAGTGTGATTTCTAAGTCGGCAGCATAGACCCCGCATTCATAGTCAGCAGTCGCTTTCTGCACTGTCTCAATTCAACACAGTTTTCGTTGTATTCCTGCAACAGATTCAAACAGTCACATTTGTGCCTTTTTCTCGCCTGTCTTGCACCACATCGGGCAGTCAAATTACGGTCATCAAACGAAATGGTTTGTTTTTTGAGTGAGGTAACTAAAATGAATATGTTGAAAACAATTTTGCTGGCGGGTTTGGTTTGTGTGCCATTTGCTGTAACGGCGCAGGCCGCTGATGCTGATGCCTATGTGCCAAGCGAAGCTTCGACCACGACTGGATTTTATCTGCGTGGTGATGCTGGTGCTTCATTCCTGAATTGGAGTGGTGGCAAAGATGATACGAGTTGGGTGGCTGGCGGTGGTGTTGGTTATCAGTTCAACGACAATTTCCGCACCGATCTTACTGTCGATTGGTCCGGCGATTATAGCATCGCTCCGGGCGCTTCGCTTGGCACCACAATGGTTCTGGGCAATGGCTATTTTGATTGGAAAAACAATTCCATGTTCACGCCTTATGTTGGTGCTGGGCTTGGTTATGGCTGGGCTGCTGGTTCAGGGTATAACGACACCTCGGGCTTGGCTTACGGTCTTGCCGCTGGTGTGAGTGTTGATATGACCAGCAATCTCGCATTGGATGTGGGCTACCGCTTCCGCGATATCGTGATTTCAGGCGATGATCCGATGGAACATCAGGTGACTGCAGGTATCCGCTTCAAGTTCTAATCACTATTGAAATGGGTGCGCCTTTTATGACAAGAGGCGCACCTTTATTAATCTGCTCAGGGCTTGCGGTTGGGTAACATTCCAGCAACGCCTGCGTAAATCCCCAAACCTAGTAACTTGCATGTGTTTACTTTGCCGTGACGGGTGGCGAAAGCTAGAAGATCTTGAATAGCGGAGATCATCCCGCGTGCTTTTGTTTTTCGCCACGTGTGGCGCAACAAATCAGTTCCCAGGCCCTGCCTAAATATTGGATTTAAAATATATTGCGGATGTTTTTCGCACAGCTCCAGCAAAGCCGGAAGAAAACTGGTCGAATTGGCGGTTATCGAAGACGGCATCCAGCTCTTACGCCAAAGCACCGTGCTGGTGCTTGCAAAGCGCGCATTGATTGAGGCAAGTCTGAACAACAGGTCAAGGTCTTGTCTGCGATTCATAGTTTCATCAAACAGACCGGCCTTTAACAAGGTCTGACGTCTTATTGTCATGCTCGGCGTTGGCTTGTTGATGTTTCTCATCACTATGCCATCAAATACAGCTTGGCTGTTTGTGAGGTCCGGTGCCAAGCGATAACCACTGCGGTTGGGCTTGGGATGTTCCAGAAAAAAGCTGTCGATCAAGACATCAATTTCAGGATTGGATTGAAAAAAATTGCTGACCCAAGATAGTTTGTTGGGTTCATAACGATCATCAGAATCAATAAAACAAATAATGTCGTGGCTGCTGTTCTTGATTGCGATATTGCGCGCCACATTGGCTCCACCGCGCTCACTTGGCTGAATAAATTTGATACGGGGATCGGACGTAAAACCTCTGACAATTTGTGCGGTTTGATCTGTTGAAGCATCGTCAACAATCAGCAATTCAAAGTCTGGATTGTCCTGGGACATCACACTCTCAATCGCGCGGGCGATAGTTGCTGCTGCGTTGAAGCATGGCAGGATTACCGAAACTGAAGTCATCATTGCATTACAGGTTGAATTGTTGCGTGCCTTTTCATCAGCACGCTATAGAGCTGGCCGCTCAACATCACGCTGAAGTAAGCAGTGGATGTTATTATCGCTGCCGGGCGCTGCCAAATTGGCAGCTCAACTTCATGCCCTTTGAATATAATGCGGTAAGTGCTTCTTCCTAATTTTGTTGCCCACCACGCAAATGCGAGGCCGATGCGGGCTATGTGTGATTTTGTTGTGGTGCGATACATTTTGAAATCGCGATCGTTACCAGTGTTCCAAGCCCGCCAGGCCAGGAAAGAAACGCCGGGATGTGGCGCGTGGATGGTCATTGCAGAAGGAGCATAGTGGATCTTTATGCCGCGCTTTTCGACATCAGCCTGCCAGAAGCCACATTGCTTTTTGAAAGACGCAAGGTCAGGGAACGGGTTCTTCTTCATAAATTCGGTCCGCATGGCACAATTATTTACATACATCTTATATCGATCCCGCGTCCGGAGTTTCTCCGATGGTAAATACATGATCCATATAAGTGCCATGGTGCGAGATAAAAAGTCCTCGTGACCAAGTGTTGTGAAACCAGCCGCAACTTGAACTGTGTCATCGTTGAAAGACGCGATCATGCTTTCAAGCCATCCCGGGCAGGGGCCTGCATCACTATCTAAGAAAATAGTTATTTCTGATTGTGAAAGGCTCGCACCATAATTTTTTAGTTTGTAGTAAGTCAGGCCGGGAGTTGGGATAAATTCCACGTGTGCAAGATTGGAAAGTTTGGGAGCTGCCGCAGCAATGCGGTTGGAAATTTCTTCAGCGGTCACCGCATTCTGGTTGAACAGATACAAGATTCGGAGTTTTGTCTTGTGAGCAATACCGTAGCTCTCTGTTTCCTTCTCGAGCGCTCGCAAGGCGCGGTCGGACCATTTGTCTTCAACATCAATTGCATTTTCCCACTCAATGACAATGGTGGCCAATGGTTGAGACGCGTTGCCCTGGTCTAACATCTGGTTCCTCAGTTTTATTTTTCTCGAGTGCTAACTCGGGAGAATAAAATAGAACATATTCGAACCGTACGGAACCAATTTCTCTAATTAAGTTAAAATTATGGCAAATGCTATTGCTTCGGTATTTTCTAGCGCTGGGTAATTGATTGCTATTTACTTGAATCGCTATCTAAAATAGACGCTCTGGCAACTGAATTTTTTGTCTAGGATTG
>JANYGE010000291.1 GCA_025362535.1 Hyphomicrobiales bacterium | reverse complement strand
CTGCTATATAAGAAAAAGTACCGCAGCCAATAACACTATTGTCAGTAACATTAGTAATCTCCACTTCCATGCGTGGTTGTTCATATACATGGTGATTGGGGGATTGAAATACAACGGCGTAATGAAAAGTAACGGAATAAGAATTGTCATAAGGTGGAACAGTAAAATCGTAAGATACGCCTTCAGCCTCGCCGCCCGCTTCAGTACTTCCTAATTTAATGGAATGCCCGCTGCCATTTGGACAAAGCACCGGAAAACCTCCAAACGGGTCTTGTTCTGTAGTACCGGCTGAATACATGGTATGATGGTTATACACCGGTCCAAAACTATTGTTTAGCGAGATCACGTTTTTATCGCCATCCGCATAAGTGCGTCCAACCCAACAGGTCCAGTTTGCAAAGCTGCCTGTTTCAAAATCTATATTTGCCGGGCAAGACTGGCCATTGACAGTAATGCCGCAGCAGCAAAAAATAGCTGCGGTTAACAATGGTAATAGAAAACTATCACTCCATTGCCTTGTTAAATAATGAGTAATTGTATGGTGCAAGGCTCTTTATTGAGTTATTGAAGATAATTCAAATTACTGTTACTTCCCCTCCTTTCCACATGCTAAGAATGTTCAATTAACTGGCATTGCTACAGCTATTTTTTAATTTATTGGTGAAGATCGCCTGCTTTTAAATTACAATAGCACATTACCAGTAAGGCTAATTTCATGTTGTTGGCTGCAATTGTATTGTACAAAAGTAAAGGGCAGTTTGTTTACGATCGTGGTAATTTTCTTGCAATTATTCCTGTGCGGCATAATTTTGTTGATACTTACCAGCTGGGGTTAGTTGGTTGATTAGGCAAAGTATATTAATGTTTATACGGCCAGATTATTTGTTGAATACCCGCTAAATAAATTAGTTCTCATCAAAATCTGTATGGTGATTTATTTTTTGAGGGAGACACCTAACAATATAATAAGGATTCCACTTTCGTGAAATCCTTATTTATCGAACTTTCATGTATGAAATTAACGCTAATTCAAAATTTTAAGGTCATTTGCCATCATCTCTTTTACGAGTGAAGCCAAGTCATACTTTGGTTCCCATCCTAATTTAGTTTTTGCCTTAGTTGGATCACCAATTAAAAGATCAACTTCTGTAGGTCTGAAATATTCCGGATCAACAGCTACAACTATCTTGCCTGCTATTAACTGGTATGCAATATTACTGCATGAAACAACACTACCGGTCTCGTTAACCCCTTCACCGGTAAATGACAACTCGACTCCTACTTCGCCAAAAGACAATTTAATAAAATCTCTTACGGTAGTGGTTACACCCGTTGCAATTACATAATCCTCAGGAACATCCTGCTGCAGGATACGCCACATAGCATCAACATAATCTTTTGCATGTCCCCAATCACGCCTGGCATCCAGGTTACCTAAATAAATTTTTTCCTGTTTACCCTTTACAATTGCTGCTACGCCACGGGTAATTTTTCGGGTAACAAATGTTTCACCCCTTAATGGACTTTCGTGGTTAAATAATATACCGTTGCATGCAAAAATTCCATATGCTTCGCGATAATTAACAGTAATCCAGTAAGCATACAATTTTGCAACAGCGTATGGGCTACGCGGATAAAAAGGCGTTGTTTCACTTTGTGGAACGGCTTGTACCAATCCATATAATTCAGAAGTGCTTGCCTGGTAGATTCTTGTCTTTTTTTCCAGGCCCAATATCCTCAATGCCTCTAACAGGCGCAGGGTACCAATGCCATCGGCATTGGCTGTATATTCCGCCGTCTCGAAACTCACTTGCACATGGCTTTGCGCGGCAAGATTATAGATCTCGTCGGGTTGGGTCTCCTGCACAATGCGAATGAGATTGGTTGAATCCGTCATGTCGCCATAATGCAATTTGAAATGCACATTGTTTTCATGCGGATCTTGATAGATGTGATCAATGCGGCCCGAGTTGAACGATGATGACCGCCGCTTCACACCATGCACCGCATAGCCTTTGGCCAGCAACAGATCAGCCAGATAAGCTCCATCTTGCCCAGTAATGCCTGTAATTAATGCGGTTTTGCCCATGCCAGTCTTCGTCATTTTAGTCTGCTTCCTTAAAGTTACGGGCTTTGAGTTCGCCCACCAGATTTTTAACAAGTTCAGTGTGCCCACGCTTGGTCACCAAAATTGCATCTACCGTTGTCACCACAACAACATCATCAACACCAATCAGCGCCGTGAGAATACCATCACTGTGCACCAGATTATTTCTGCCACGTAAAATTACGCCATGGCCTTGCACAGCATTTCCTTCAGCATCCTGGGCCAGCAACTCATGCACCGCATCCCAAGAACCAATATCATTCCACGCATAGTCAACTTCAAAAACCGCAGCACATGAGGTTTTTTCCATCACGGCATAATCAACCGAAATTTGTGGGGCGCGCGCAAAGCCTTCAGCCTCAAGCCAGATAAAATCAGTCTCGCGCCGCGCTTTCGAAAATGAACCCTGCACGGCGCTCAAAACCTCTGGCGCGAATTTCTGCAGCTCATCTAAAAATAATCGGGCCGAGAATAGAAAATTTCCGCTGTTCCATAAATAGCCCGATTGCACGTAGGCCGCAGCCTTCGCTGCATCCGGCTTCTCGATAAATTTTTCTAAAACACAACTGCCCCCTAAACGCAATTGCGCGCCCGGCTTTATGTAACCATAACCCGTTGCCGCATAGGTTGGCTTGATGCCAAATGTTGTAAGCTTACCAGCTAGCGCATCGGCTTTTGCATTGGCCACAGCAACAGCGAAGGCCGCAATATCTGGAATTTTATGATCCGCTGCTAAGATAAAAACCAACGCATCAGGCGATCTTTGCAAAGCCTGCAAACATCCCACAGCAATTGCCGCACAAGAATCACGCCGCATTGGTTCCAAAATAATATCGGCCTTCACATCAATCTCGCGCAAATCCTCAGCAATCAAAAAGCGCTGACTTTCACCTGAAACAATAATCGGCCTTTGATCAAACAATGCAGCTGTGCAGCGCAGCAGCGTTTCCTGCATCAGTGAATACTCAGACCCAAACCGCAAAAACTGTTTTGGTTTGGCATTGCGCGACAAGGGCCACAGCCGTGTTCCGCCACCGCCACTCAAAATAACTGGAATGATCTGCTGCTCTGGCATCATCAAATCTTCTGGCTGAACTCGCCAATGGCTTTGAACAACGGAATTTGTTCATAGGCAAGTGTGTTTGCAACCAAATCCTGGCGCGGCACCATAGACATCAATCAACATCCCTAAACGAAGCACCGCAGATGCAGCCTTCAACCTTTCAGAGATTGAAAATAAGCGATAGTCTTTACCAAACCGTTCTCAAGTTGAATTTTAGGTTCCCAATCCAGCAAGGTTTGAGCCAGTGAAATATCGGGGCGGCGCTGTTGCGGATCATCCAAGGGCAGCGGCAAATAAACGAGTTTTGAATTTGAGCTGGTTAAATGCAGCACTTTTTCAGCCAGCTCCATCATTGTAAATTCATTGGGGTTGCCAAGGTTCACCGGACCCGTCACTTCTGGCTTACTATTCATTAACCTTACAAAGCCTTCGATCAAATCATCGACGAAACAAAATGACCGGGTCTGCTGGCCGTCACCATAGATGGTTAGGTCTTCCCCGCGCAGGGCCTGAACGATAAAATTCGAAACCACCCGCCCATCCTGGGGGTGCATGCGCGAACCGTAAGTGTTGAAAATCCGCGCCACCTTTATTTCAACACCATATTGCCGATGATAATCAAAAAACAGAGATTCAGCACAGCGCTTGCCTTCATCATAACACGACCGGATGCCATGTGGATTGACATTGCCCCAATAGGATTCAGGTTGCGGATGCACATCGGGATCGCCATAAACTTCACTGGTCGAAGCCTGAAAAATTCGTGCATTATTCGCGCGCGCCAAATCCAGCATATTAATCGCACCCAAAACGCTGGTCTTCAGTGTGCGCACTGCATCAGCCTGATAATGCACCGGCGAAGCCGGGCAGGCCAAATTATAAATCATATCAACTTTGAGCGATAAGGGCGTGATCACATCATGCTCTATGAAATGTAAACGTGGATTATTTTTTAAATGCGCAATATTCGCGGCTTTGCCTGTGAACAAATTATCAAGACACACCACAGAATGCCCGTCAGCAAGCAATCGATCAACCAGATGTGAACCCAAAAAGCCAGCGCCGCCAGTCACGAGAATATGGTGATGCTCAGCCAATTGAAAAATCCTTATAACAACGAACGGCTGGCGCGGCCTAGCGAATGATAGGAGAACCCAGCCTTCACCACATCATCTGGAAGGTAAAGATTACGGAAGTCTAAAATAACCGTGCCGCGCACCGCTTTCTTCAGCTTTGCAAAATCGATACCCCTGAATTCATTCCACTCAGTCAGCACAACGACAGCATCAGCATTTTGCGCAGCACTATAAATATCATTGCACCATTCGACATTGGAGAATGTCTTGCGCCCATGTTCCATGGCAGCGGGATCAAAAACTGAAATCGTTGCGCCCATGGCCTGCAGAGCTGGAATAACCTCAAGTGCTGCCGCATCACGAATATCATCCGTGTCGGCTTTAAATGCGATTCCCAGAATGGCAATTTTACTTTTTTGAACGGCAACACCTAAGACAGCAGCAATACGCGGAGCCACCGCAACGCGGCGGCGCTCATTGGCAACCACCACATCCTCAATAATCGATACTGGAACTTTGTGTTCGCGCGCCATGGCAATCATTGCGCGCGTATCTTTTGGAAAACACGAGCCACCAAAGCCCGGCCCCGGTGCAAAATAGTGAAGGCCAATGCGCTTATCGAGACCTGCTCCCAAGGCTACTTCGCGAATGTCAGCGCCCACCGCCTCACAGAGATCGGCGACTTGATTGACAAATCCAATGCGCATGGCGAGATAGCAATTGGCAGTATATTTAATAAGTTCTGCTGATGTTGAAGAGGTGACGACCAGAGGCACTGAGCTCGCCGAAAGGGGTTGATACAAATTGCGCATCACCTTCTCGGCTTCAGGTGAATTAACTCCAATCACCACGCGATCTGGATGAAGAAAATCATCAACCGCGCTGCCTTCACGCAAAAATTCAGGGTTAGAGGCCACATCAAATTGCGCCGAAGGATTGGCCTCCAACATGATAGCGCGCAGCTTGTTTGCCGTGCCAACCGGCACCGTCGATTTGATTACCACCACCGTATAGCTTGTAATCAACCGTGCAACTTGGCGGCCCGCTTCAAAGACATAAGTAAGATCGGCTTGATCTTCGCCAGCCTTGGTTGGCGTTCCCACGGCAATAAATACAGCCTGCGCATCATTGACTGCACCTGCAAGCTCAGTGCTGAACGTTAAATTGCCTTTCTGGCGGCTGCGCGCCACCACGGCCTCAAGCCCAGGCTCATAGATTGGAATGATGCCACTTTCGAGGGACGCAATTTTTTTCGCATCCTGGTCGACGCAAACGACATCAAAGCCAAAATGCGAGAAACAAGCCCCCGAAACCAGACCAACATAACCTGTGCCAATAACTGCAATCTTCATTGTCGAGAATAACCACTCTATTTTGTCGAAACGCAAACCCCAATAGCAGGATTTGCGTGTTCTTTAGCACACTCAATAAGTCTAACTAGGGAGGAAACCATTTGTAGTAAAAATCAAATTGGGCTTAACGAAGTCAATAACAATTTGCGTTACAGTGCTTTACGCATCACACAATCTTGATTGTCGTAGGATCCCAGCCCTTGGGCGCGGGGAACTTGGGGTCCATCTCTTCCAAAGTTTCACGCACGATCCGCGCAATAGCCGCATTGCGCACCCAATTGCGGTCTGCCGGAATAATGTGCCATGGCGCGTGTTGGGTTGAGCATTTCGTAAGGGCCACCTCATAGGCCTTCATATAATCATCCCACAAAGCCCGATCATCCAGATCAGCTGGATTATACTTCCAGCGCTTGGTGGGGTCATCAATCCGGTCTTGCAGCCGCACCGCCTGCTCTTCTTTGGATAAATTGAGCATGAATTTTAAAACGCGGGTGCCGTTTTCACACAACATTTTTTCAAAGTGATTGATTTGCTCATAGCGCTGCTCAATCACCTCTGCTGGTGTAAATTTTTTCACTTTCGCAACCAAAACATCTTCGTAATGCGAGCGATTGAAAATCCCGATCAGCCCACGCGCTGGGCAGACTTTATGAATGCGCCACAAATAATCATGCGCCAATTCATGAGGTGTCGGCCCCTTATAAGAGGTCATCACCACACCAATCGGCCCGCACATATTAAACACCGCTCGCACCGTGCCATCTTTACCAGAACTATCAATGCCCTGAAGCACCACCAACAAGGCCCGCTTGCCCTCGGCATAAAGAATATTCTGCAGCGCATCGATGGCTTCGGCATCCTTCTGGGTTTGTTCCTTGGCCTGGTCTTTATCTTTAAAATTAGCCACATCGCGCGGATCATATTTCGAAAGCTCAACCGCCTTACCGGGTTTCACCAAAAAATTATCTGCAAAGCTCATCTTAAATTTCCTCACTCGCCTTAAGCTGACGCAGACTTCACTTGATTGCAAGAGATGTTAAGATTAGCCAGTGTTTACAGTTAAAAAATAAAGGATTCGCTTTGCCCAACCGTCCTTCGAATAAACCGCAAATGGCAGCCAGCGCTTTTCGCCTGCCAGCCCTTGATCAAGATTTTCTGTTGGGCGATTCAACCCGGGGCCTGCGCTTTCAAATGGAGTATATGAAGGCCGAAGAATCTTTACGCGCCTTGAAAATCGAATCGACTATTGTGGTGTTTGGTTCAGCCCGCGTGAAAGAGGGCGATGCCAGTGGCTGGTATGAGAATGCCAGAGCCTTTGCCAAGCTTTCATCAGAACGCAGTGGAGCCAAGTTAGATCATAAATCAGCCCGTTATAATGTAATCGCCACTGGAGGTGGCCCCGGCATAATGGAAGCCGCAAATCGCGGTGCTTATGATGCTGATGCCAAATCCATCGGTTATAATATCACGCTCCCCATGGAGCAGGAGCCAAATCCCTTCTCCACCCCAGAACTCACTTTTCGCTTTCATTATTTCGCCATGCGCAAAATGCATTTTGCCATGCGCGCTGCCGCCTTGGTGGTGTTCCCTGGAGGTTTTGGTACTTTGGATGAACTCTTCGAACTTCTTACTCTTCGCCAAACCGGAAAAATGACCAAGTCTTTGCCTGTAGTTTTGTTCGATAAAAATTTTTGGACATCCGCCATCAATTTCGAGCATTTCGCCAAGGAAAAATTAATTAACCCGATTGATCTTGAATTGTTTACATTCGCCGACACCCCACAACAAGCTTGGAGCGCCCTTGTTGAGCGCGGCTTGTACATTCCGAAGGATTGAACCCATGCTCAAACTAAAATTCTGTGGAGCAGCCCGCACCGTCACCGGCTCGTGCTACTTAATTGAAACCGATGATGCCAAAGTTCTTGTCGATTGCGGCATGTTCCAAGGCTCCAAAACCATGAGTGAGCTCAATTATCGCGAGTTCCCGTTTGATCCCACCACGGTCGATGCCATGCTGCTCACTCATGCCCATATTGATCACACGGGCGTTATTCCAAAACTTACAAAGCGCGGCTTCAAAGGCAAAATCCATTGTACTGCCTCAACCGTTGATCTCTGCCAAATCATGTTGCCTGACTCAGGCCACATTCAAGAATCTGATGTAGAACAGCTGAACAAGCGTAATACAAAACGGGGTCTGGACCCCGTTGAGCCTATCTACACCCTCCTTGATGCAATGGCAGCTCTCAAGTATTTTTCAGCCGTGGATTATGAAACATGGATGAGCCCCGCCAAGGGCATTCGAGCCAAGTTTTGGAATGCCGGCCATTTATTGGGTTCCGCTTCAATCGAAGTTGAAATTGAACAGGCCAGTGGAAAGCCAATCCGCATCTTATTCTCTGGTGATATAGGCCCTGATAATAAACTGCTGGAACAAGACCCCGAAGCGCCAACGGCGTGGGATTATGTGATTTGCGAATCCACTTATGGCGGGCGCGATCGTTTTGAACGCAGCTTAGAAAAGCGCCGCGAAATTCTGGCCGCAGAATTGAAAGATGCGAGTGCGCGTGGTGGTGTCTTGCTCATTCCATCTTTCGCGGTCGAGCGCACGCAAGAGGTGGTCACAGATCTGGTTTATCTGATGGATCATAAGTTAGCACCAGAAGCTAATATTTTTATCGATTCTCCTCTGGCAAATAAAGCCACCGCAATTTTCCGCAAACATGCCCATGAATTTGAAAATGGTGCCGACCTCGCCAAAGCCTTTGCTTCGCCTTTGGTCAAGGCAACGGAAACCGTGGACGAGAGCAAGGGCCTTGAGCATTTTTCCGGCTTTCACATTATTATCGCTGCATCCGGCATGTGCGAAGCGGGCCGCATCCGCCATCATTTGTTGAATCATCTCTGGCAAAAATCCACCACCGTCTTGTTGGTGGGCTTCCAAGCCGGAGGTTCGCTTGGCTCTATTTTGGAACAAGGCGAAAAAAATGTCCGCATCATGGGCCAGCAAGTGGCCGTTGCAGCCACCATCCGCCGCATCGAAGATTATTCCGGCCATGCCGATGGGCCAGAGCTGGTGCAATGGGTGAAAGAGCGCCTGCCCATCGCTAAAAATCTTTTCCTCACCCATGGCGAAGAAGAGGGCCAATTGGCCATGATCCAAGATTTGAGGGATGTAGTGCCGCAAACCAAAATCATCCGCCCCGCTTTGGATGAAACTTATGATCTCGCGGGAGACACCGCCACTTTGATCGGAAGCGAATCTAAACCACGCATCGATTTGGAGAGCGTGGCAAAACCCGATTGGAATAATGATACGCAAAGCTTGATCATCGACCTGCAAGAAGCACTTAAAAAAGCCGCGACCGACAAAGACCGGGCTGTGATTATTCGAAGGCTCAAACGCGCCTTGGTTGGCAGCGAAGAAAGCGCTTTACCGGCGATCAACACTGCAAGGCGAAGGCCATATCGGGCCCGGGGCTTTGATGAGAGCTGAGGTCGCTTGCATTTCACCATAGAACATCTGTTCCATTTTTCTTGGCATGGAAACAACTCTGTGTTCTAGTGTTTGCATGAGCACCCTTGAGGCCCCCAGAGATTTCAGCAGTTTAAAAACCCGCATTATGGAACGCGCGGCAGAATTGCCGCGCAGGCTCACCCAAGTGGCCACCTATGCGCTCGAACATCCTGATGAAATCGCCTTTGGCACGGTGGCTTCGATTGCCCAAGCCGCCAATGTGCAACCTTCCACTCTGGTGCGCTTTGCGCAAAGTCTTGGTTATCAAGGCTTTTCTGATCTGCAAGACGTGTTCCGCTCGCGCCTGCGTGACCGTATTTTGAATTATGATGAGCGCCTCGAACATTTGCGCCAGCATGATCTCAACGCCACCAAAGCCTCTGTGATTTTTGGCGGTTTCAGTGAAGCAGCCGAAAAATCTTTGGCTGATCTCAGAGAAAAGCTAGACTCCATCAAATTGGAAGAGGCCGTAGAAGCTTTGGCGCGCGCCGAAACCATATATTTGATCGGCCTGCGCCGCTCCTTCCCGATCACGTCTTATATGTCTTACGCCTTTGGAAAGCTCGGTATCCGCAATCATCTGATTGGTGCCATGGGCGGCCTTGCTCAAGAAGATGTGAGCTTTGCTTCGCCCAAAGATGCCGTGCTGGCCATCAGTTTCACACCTTATGCTTCGGAATCAGTGGCCTTGACCCAAGCCGCAGCGGCACGGCATGTGCCGATCATCGCCATCACCGATTCACCCTTCTCACCCTTGGCCCCTCTGGCCAAAACCTGGTTTGAAGTGACTGAGGCCAATTTTGAGGGCTTCCGCTCCATGGCAGCAACCCTGTCACTCGCCATGACTCTCACCGTGGCTGTCGCAGAACGCCGCAGCAACCCCAAGACTTAAAACAGAACAAGCATTCCATCTTGACTTAGAAATGGAATTGTTGTTTCATATTTTGAGAAATCAGCCTTTAGGAGATCAAGATGACGTCACAAAATGGCGCTGCAAACGCATTGGACGTGATCACCATGGGCCGCTGCTCGGTAGATCTATATGGCCAGCAGATTGGCTCACGGCTGGAAGATATTGCGTCTTTTGCCAAATCTGTAGGCGGTTCACCTTCAAATATCGCCATCGGCACCGCGCGCTTAGGGTTGAAATCAGGCCTCATCACCCGCGTGGGCGATGAGCAAATGGGCCGTTTCGTTTTAGAGCAAATGGCCCGAGAAGGTGTTTCAACTACTGGCATCGCCACCGACAAGCAGCGCCTCACGGCTTTGGTTCTGCTCTCAGTCGAAAACGACAAAACCTTTCCCCTGATTTTCTACCGCGACAATTGTGCTGACAGCGCCCTTGATGAAACTGATGTGGACGAGAGTTTCATTCTCTCCGCAGGGGCTCTTCTTGTAACGGGCACCCATTTCGCCAAAGCCAACACCGATGCAGCGCAACGCAAAGCCATGGCGATTGCCAAAAAACATGGCCGCAAAATTATCATTGATATTGATTATCGCCCAAATCTTTGGGGCCTTGCTGGCCATGCCGCAGGGGAAGAGCGCTATATAAAATCCGATAAAGTCACCGCCCATCTGCAATCCATTTTATCTGATTGCGATCTCATCGTTGGCACCGAAGAGGAAGTCCATATTGCCGGAGGCACCGAAAACACGCTCGAAGCCCTGCGCAAAATCCGCTCCTACTCAGATGGTGTAATCGTGTTGAAGCGCGGCCCCATGGGTTGCGTGGTTTATCCAGCCGCAATTCCATCCTCCCTCGAGGATGGCATTGTCGGCACTGGTTTCCCAATTGAGGTCTATAATGTTTTAGGCGCAGGCGATGCCTTTATGTCTGGCTTCTTGCGCGGTTGGCTAAAGGGTGAAAGTTTTGAAATTTGTGCCACCTACGCCAATGCATGCGGAGCTTTCGCCGTTTCGCGTCTGCTCTGTTCGCCGGAATATCTCACCTGGATTGAGCTGCAATTTTTCCTTAAAAACGGCAGCAAGCACCATGCACTGCGCAATGATGATGCTTTAAATCACATTCATTGGGCCACCACGCGGCGCAAGCAGCCTGATCAAATTCTCTCCTTCGCCATTGATCACCGCAAACAATTAGAAGACATGGCCGATAAGCTCGGCGTATC
>JANYGE010000290.1 GCA_025362535.1 Hyphomicrobiales bacterium | reverse complement strand
ATTATTGACTCGGTGCGCTATGCGCCAGTGCAGGCGCGCTATAAGGTTTACATTATCGATGAAGTTCACATGCTGTCGAAAAGCGCTTTCAACGCGCTACTCAAAACACTGGAAGAACCGCCTCCACATGTGAAATTCATTTTTGCGACCACCGAAATTCGCAAAGTTCCGGTGACGATTTTATCGCGCTGCCAGCGCTTTGATTTGCGCCGCTTGGATGCGGCATTGCTGATGCAGCATTATGGCAAGATTGCCAAACTTGAAAATGTCGTAGCCGAAGATGAAGCACTGCGCATGATCTCCCGCGCGGCTGAAGGCTCGGTGCGCGATGGTCTTTCGCTCTTGGATCAAGCTATTGCATATGGCGATGGCCAGGTGAAATCAGCCGATGTGATGAACATGCTGGGTCTGATTGATCGCGGCCAAGGGATTGGTCTGTTCGATGCTGTGATGGCCGGAGACGCTCCTCGTATGCTCGCCGAAATGGCCCGTCAATATGAAGCAGGCGGCGACCCGGAAACCATCCTCACTGATCTGGCCGATTTTGTACATTGGGTGACCCGCTTAAAACTTGTGCCCGAATCTGCCGTGTTAGACCCCACCCGCACTGAAGAAGAAAAAACCAGAGGCGCTGATTTCGCCAAGCGCCTCGGCATGGTGCATCTCACCAGAGCTTGGCAAATGTTGCTTAAAGGTTTGGGTGAAACGGCGGTTTCCAATCAGCCTTTGAAAGCCGCTGAAATGGTGTTGATCCGTTTGGCCCATGCGGCGAATTTTCCATCAGGCGAAGACCTCATGAAAGCAGTGCAAGATAAGCCGCGCAGTGCCGCCCCCATTCCGTTTCAACCGCAGCCTGCAACACCGCAAGCGGAGGTGCGCAGCATGGCGCAGGCCATGCCGGTTACAGTCAGTCTTGAAAACACCGCACCTCCGCGCGCGTTTAAGAATTTCAGCGATATCATCGCCATTGCCCAAGAGCACCGCGATATTAAATTCAAATCTGATCTTGAATCTTATGTGCGTCCCATCTCAGTGAATGAAGGCAAGATCGAAATCGCTTTGGTCGATGGTGCCAATCCGCAAATAGCCAATGAACTGTCGCGCAAGCTTGAAGCCTGGACGGGCCGCCGCTGGATGGTGATGGTGGCCAAATCTGGTGGTGCCACACCTGCTGCTCAAATTAAAAAAGAAGCTAAAGATTCGGCCTTTCGCAGCGCTAAAGAACACCCTGATGTGCAAGCGATTCTCAATCGTTTCCTCGGAGCCGAAATTCTCAATGTGCGTGATTTGGATGCGCCAAAACCTTTGGATGTGAATGATGAAGAATCTGACTGAGCTGATGAAACAAGCGGGCCTTATGCAAGCCCGCATGGCCGATATGCAAAAGAAATTGGAAGGCCTGACTGTTGAGGGTCAATCTGGTGGTGGCCTTGTTAAAGTAAAGATGACTGGCAAAAGCGCAGTTACTGCAATTGAAATTGATCCTTCGCTGCTCAAGCCTGAGGAAAAAGAAATCGTCGAAGATTTGTTGATTGCAGCTTTGAGTGATGCAAAAGTCAAAGCCGAAGCTGTGATGGCTGAAGAAATGAAAGCCGTAACCGGCGGAATGCCAATGCCTCCGGGGTTTAGTTTGTGAGAGACAAGAGCCCTCATCCTAAATGAAACGCCAAGCCGGACCTGAAATTGAACGTCTGATCCAGCTCCTTGCTAAATTGCCGGGGCTTGGCCCGCGCTCGGCACGGCGTGCGGTTCTGCATCTGGTCAAAAATCGTGACAAACTTTTAGCCCCGCTCGCTGCAGCACTTCAGGATGCTCACCTCAAAGTCAAAACCTGTTCCGACTGCGGCAATGTTGATACGCTTGACCCTTGCACCATCTGTGCTGATCATCGCCGTGATCGCAGTATTATCTGCGTGATTGAAGAGGTGGGTGATCTCTGGGCGCTGGAACGGGCAGGGGCCTGGAATGGACTTTATCACGTGCTGGGCGGCACACTTTCAGCCTTGGGCGGTGTGCGCCCGGAAGACCTCGACATAACACAATTGGTGGAGCGCTGTGTGGATGGCACGGTTAAAGAAGTTGTGCTTGCCACCAATGCCACAGTGGAAGGCCAAACCACGGCGCATTATATAACTGAACGCCTGAAAAATATGGGTGTGGCCACCTCACGCCTCGCCCATGGCGTGCCTGTAGGCGGAGAACTCGATTACTTGGACGAAGGCACACTGACGCAAGCCATTCGCCAGCGCCGTCCATTCTGAGTTATCCTCGACGCTCGGGTAGAATCTTTACAATGCGGTCAATTTCGGAACGGTTAATGCCCATGTCTTTGAGCATGTGATCGCTCATCGCATGAAGGGTGTGGCGGGTTTTGGCTCTGCTCAAGGCCAATCCGAGGAG
>JANYGE010000273.1 GCA_025362535.1 Hyphomicrobiales bacterium | reverse complement strand
GCTGTCGTTCCATAGCGGGTGAGCAATTCATCAAGGCGAGTTTGCGAAAGACCCGTGCTCTGTTCATTGCGCTGAAGCCATTGGCTTCGGGCCAGCCTGTCGTGCGGAAAGTCTTTGCCCCCGCCAATCTGCAGCTCCTTGGTTGATTGAACTCTCGGCCGTTCCAGCCGCTTTAAAATAGCGTCAGTCACTTCTTCGGCAAATCCGCGAAATGTTGTCCATTTGCCACCCACCATAGACAAAAGAGGAAAGGGCCGATTAACCACCGCTTCGACTGTCGGCGCGGAATGATCGCGGCTGATCAGGCCGGGATTGCTGGCATCCGACCAAGGCAAGGGCCGGATACCACTGAACGTGTAGACGATCTGATCGCGCGTGATCGCCATGCCCGGCAGAAGCCCCCCCAGCATAGTGAAGAAGTAATCAATCTCCCAATCCTCGCAATGCACCTGTTCAGGGTCATGGGCTTTTGCATCGGTGGATCCCACCAAAGCCAGGCCATTATAATCATAGACCAAACAAATGCGCCCATCATCGGCTTCAAAATAGAGCATCCGGCCCTTCAGCGCCAGCACCAGCTCAGGATGATCAAGCAACATATGCGAACCCTTGGTTCCACCAATATAATGTGTCTGAACACCCAGCTCAGCATTGACCTGATCAATCCACGGGCCTGCTGCATTCACCACGACGCTTGGTGACACCTCAAGCCTTTGCCCCGCTTGCGAGAGAAAGCTGAGCTCCCCATCTGTCCTGCTCACAAGCTGGCAATAATTCAGCGCAACTGAATTTGAATTGGCATCAAGCCCATCCTTGATCAGCTCCCACACCATGCGCTCTGGCTTGTTCACCGCAGCATCATAATAAGTGGCAGCGGCTTTGATCTTGGGTGTGAGCGCCGGAATATCTTTCAAAATGCTCTGGCGTGAAAGCATCTGGTGCAAGGGCAGCACCCGCTGGCGCGCGCCATAAAAATCATAGAGCAGCAAACCCAATTTGATCAGCAAAGCACCTCTGCTGCGGGCCAGCGTTTTCGCCCCGAAGAAGGTTCCAATGGCGGCACCAATACCTTTCACCCACGAAAAAATCGGAATGATGGTGAGCAGAGGTGTGACCGTGTGGGCGGCATTTTTGAGGAGCAGATTGCGTTCTAAAGTTGATTGGGCAACCAAACCAAATTCACCAGTCTCTAGATATTTAAGCCCGCCATGAATGAGCCGCGACGAGGCCGCACTGGTGCCGCAACCAAAATCACTTTTATCCACAATCAAGCAGTTCACACCTTGCAAGCTGAGATCGCGAAACAAACCAGCACCATTGATGCCCGCCCCTATGATGACAACATCAATGGGCTTTTCCGAAAGCGCTGCACTGCGCTGCAAGAGATCAGCGTTGAAAGATGGTGAACCTGTCATGCTTGGCTCTGCTCGTCTTTGGCAAGCTGTTCGAGCTTTGGCCACAAGGGCGCCATGGCTTCGGCCGCCTCACAGAACAGTTGATAGCGGCTTTCCAGTTTTTCAACTTTCGCCCCATCAGGCAAAAATCTGTGGCTGAGGGCGCCCAGATCGCGGGGATCATGCTGGGGTGATTTATAATAGCCCGTAGCGGCCCCTGCACAAAGCGCAGCCCCCCAAGCCGCCGCTTCAGGTGTGTCATTGACGATGACGGGGAGGCCCATCACAGTGGCAAAAATCTGGGCGAAGGCCGGGTTGCGTGATGTGCCGCCCGTCAGCATCACCTGGTCAAAAGCAAAAGCCGTCTTGAGGGCGTCAATGTGAAAACGATGATTGAAGATGATGCCTTCAAAAATGCTGCGCAATAAGGTTCCACGGCTGTGCCAGCCGCGCAAACCGATAAAGGCTGCACTGGCCTGTGCGCCAAATGGCGAGCCAAAAAGAAAAGGATGGAACAAGAGCGATGAAGGCTTCTTCAGCGCTTCATTGATCTCGGCTCCCAGAATATCGTGAATCGATTTGCCAGCGGCATGGCTCTCATCTAAGCAAAGATTTTCCAGAAACCATTCATAATTTGCCGATGATGCAGGCGAGATCGCCATGTTGTTCCAAAGCTTGGGTTCAATGGCATTGCGGCACAGCCAGCCCTCGCCCATGCGGGGCTCGCGTGAGACCACCTCATTGATCGAGAAAGTTCCTGCAACAACCGAGAGCATCCCTGGCTTATGCCCGCCTATTCCTAAAGCCGATGCGGTCACATCATGAATTCCGGCAGCCACCGGCGTTCCTTCGACAAGCCCTGTGACACTTGCTGCCGCCCGCGTCACCTTTCCAACCAGACTGGCGGAATGCGAAACCTCGGGCAGGGCCTGTTTCACTGCTTCTAGGCCATAGAGTTCCAATGCGGCATCAGAATAGACCTGAGTTTTCACATCGGTGAATGATGTGCTGGCTTCCGTGTAATCAGTTCCGATTGTGCCAGTCAGACAAAAGCGCAGCCAATCTTTACATGAAAGAATGTGGCTGATGCGGGTGTAGCGCTCGGGTTCAAAAGCCTTCATCCAACACAGCAAAGCCGAAGGCGAGGAGGCCAAAGGCACTTGCCCCGTCAAGGACAATGCATTTTTGGAAATACCACTTTTATTCCACGCATCAATGATGCCGCTTGTGCGCCCATCAAGTGAAAGAATGCCATGGCCCAGTGGTCTGGCATCGCTATCTAAAATAAACAAACCATCGCCATGCGCTGTGGTCGCCACACCGACAATATCACTGGCATAGCGGCCACTTTGCGCCACCGCTTCACGGATGGCTTCTGCCGTCATGGCCCATAATATATCCATGTCACGTTCGACGTGATGGGCCTTTGGTATCAATTGCGGAACACGCCGCCTTGCGACCGACAGCACCGTGCCATTGCTGTCAAACACAACCGCTTTGGTCATCGTCAATCCGCTGTCGATTCCAAGAAAGCTTGGCATTCAGTGGTTCTCTACATCACGGCGTCAGAACTATCTTGAGCATTGTTTGATCTCAAGAACATTTTTAAGAAGAAAAAAATGGAGCGCCCCAGGGAGACAAGGCGCTCCACCCATTGGCTTACTTCGACAGAACGAAGGGGCCGCTATACTTGTCAACATTGTCCTTGGTGATCAGCAGGCAATCAAACAGTTGCTTTTCTGTATCCACACCCGTTTTGCCCGTCTTGATGAAGCTGTCAGCTTGTTTGATCGCTTCTTCAGAGAACACAGCGACTGGCTGCAACACGGTATAGGCCATTTCACCAGCCTTCACTGAAGCAACTGCATCAGGTGAACCATCAAAACCGCCCACTTTCACATTAGCGAGTTTGCCAGCTTCCTTGAGCGCAGCAATAGCACCAAGCGCCATTTCATCATTGCCGGCGATAACGCCGTTCACATCTGGGTTGGCCTGCAGCAGAGACTGCATCTTGTCATGGCCTTTGGTGCGGTCCCAATCAGCCACTTCCTTGCCCACTTTTTTCAGATCTGGATATTGTGTCAAAACGGTTTCATAGCCGTTTGAGCGTGTTGCGGCATTGTTATCAGCGGGATTGCCGAACAGCTCAACATAGGTGCCCTTGTCACCCATGCTCTTCTGCCATTCTGTTGCACCCATGGCGGCACCTTGGGCATTGTTGGAAACCAGCTGGCCCTTGGCCAGGCCTTCTTGGTTGATTTCGGCATTCACCAGGAACACCGGGATATTGGCCGCAATGGCTTTTTTAACAGCGCCAATCGAACCATCAGCATTTGCAGGATCAAGAATAATCGCAACCGCCTTATTGGTGATTGCCGTATCGATCATGGTGCTTTCAGCATTGGTATCGCCCTTATGCGCAGATACAGTGGCGGTGTAGCCCAGTTTTTCAGCGGTAGCCTTGGCCACATTGCCTTCGGTGAGCCAATAAGGATTGGCTGGATCATTGACGATGATGGAAATCAATCCATCGGCCCAGGCTGAGCTGCCCAACAAAATAGACATCGCAGCGGTGGCAAGTAGTAAACGTGTTCCTGATTTAATCATGATTTCCTCCAGTTGGTTTAAACATGCCGGAAAATCCGGCTCTATCTTTCGCTGCCAACTTGTCGCGCGCGACAATCGTCTGCATCGAAACTTTGATGCGCTCTTTAGGAGCGCTTGAATCCCCCGCCATATTGAATGCTGTTCAGAAGCACCGCGAGAACGATCACGGCCCCGGTAAAAACCGTCTGCCAGTAAGATGAAACACCGATGATCACGAGCCCGTCTGAGAGAAAGCCAATGACGAAAGCCCCCAGCATGGTGCCGCGAATATTGCCGCGCCCCCCTGTGAGTGCAGCCCCACCAATCACCACTGCGGCAATGGCGGTAAGCTCATAGCTAATGCCAGCCGTAGGTCCGGCTGATGTAAGTTGTGATGACAGAACAAGGCCTGAGAGGGCAGCGCAAATTCCAGATAAAACATAAACCGAAACCTGCACGCGCTTCACGGGCACACCCGAAAGCTCAGCAGCGCGCATGTTGCCACCAGAGGCATAAAGCCAGCGCCCAAAAGCCGTGCGCGCCAGCACCAAGCCACACATCAAAGCGAGCAAGCCGAGCACAACAACCCCAATCGGCACATTGAACAAGCGGTTGAACCCCAGCCAATCAAAGCCGGTATTGCCAAGCTCAACCCGCCCACCCAGATTATTATAGGTGAGGCCATTGGTCATCAGCAAAGCCACCCCGCGCGCCACATACATCACACCAAGTGTTGCAACGAAGGCCGGAACTCGAAAATAGGCGATCAGCACACCATTGATGGCTCCCACAAAAGCCCCGCAGGCGCAGCTTAAAATGGCAACGGCCCACACGGGCGGATAGGCGATCACCCCAAAGATCTTCAAGGTGACACCCTGCATCAGAAAACCCGCAATGATGCCACAAAGACCTAAGGTCGATCCCACCGAGAGATCAATGCCGCCATTCAAAATCACCAGCAGCATTCCAATTGCCAGAATGCCATAGATCGCCACATGCGAGGCCATGATCAGAAAATTGCTCAGGGTAAAATAATTTGGCGAGAGCAGCGAAAACACCAGCACAATCGCAATCAACGCAAAAAACGCACGGCCTTCCAGAATGAGATGGATGAGGTTAAAGCGGCGCGGCGGCTTTGCTCCAGCAGGATTGGCTTTGGCGTCTGACATCATCGGGCTCCGTGGTTTCTCATCATGCGACCATCGACTC
>JANYGE010000263.1 GCA_025362535.1 Hyphomicrobiales bacterium | reverse complement strand
CGTCAATACTCCACACCTCTTGCCCTGCGCCAAATCTCGGCGCAGGGTTTTCCGGTTGGAAATGAGAAAATTATGATTCACGATCACGAAAGAAGTCAGGGGCCGAGATGGGGTTGGGCGCGTAAAAAATTTGGCGGCGGTCCACCTTGGTCGCGCATGGCAGGCTTCGGCCCCTTTGGCGCAATGCCACCGCGCGGTGGACGCATGTTTGGCCAAGGTGATTTGCGGCTTTTGCTGTTAGCCTTAATCGCCGACAAGCCCTCGCATGGCTATGATTTAATCCGAACCATCGAGGCACGGTTTGGCGGCAGTTATTCTCCCAGCCCCGGCACGATCTATCCCACACTCACTTTGCTTGAAGAGCAGGATTTGATCACGCCGGAGGCCGATAGCGGTGCGAAGAAATCCTATGCCGCCACCCAGAAGGGCCGCGATTTTCTGACTGAGAATGCCGAGGCTGTTCTAGCCTTGATGACGCGCATCGACATTATGGCCAAAGCCAGCGACCAAGGCCCAATACCCGAAACACTCATGCACGCCATCCACACACTGCGCCATGCTTTGATGGCAAAATCAGGCGGCTGGTCCACAGAAGAGGAAACCAGGGTGCGCGAGATTTTAGAACGCGCCGCCAAGGATATTGTTGGTATAAAAAAATCGAAATGACTTCCCCTCACTCGCAAATCTTGTAAGTGCCGGATTTGCCGTGGACGCCAGAATCAAAATGGAAATGCGAACGGTGAGCTTCGTTTGAGCCCGGCCCGAGGACGGTGGTAAAACGCGTGCAGGCAGATGCGCGAATGGCTTTTAAGGCATCATATCCCGGAGCCGTCGGATCGGGTGCGTCATAAATCAGAACCGTGAGGCCATCTGAAAACTTCACCCGCTCCACATCCACGGCATTGCCATACCCATGCTCACTGATTTTAGCCGTAATATCACCATTGCGGCCACGGCATTGATAACCTGGCCCGGTATAGAGTTGCGCCAGCGAAGAGCCTTCCGCCGCAGCGGCGGCAGGTGCCCCCGAATCCTGTAACCACGACACAAAATTCAATGCAAAATTACAATTCAGAATGGGGTGATCAGGCAATTGCAAAACACCGCCTTTCAATAAGACTGATTTTATTTGAACTGGCTGAACCACGACGCAAGCTGGCAAACCGGGCGGCTGGGCAACAGAAGCAAAATCAACGCCCTTGGCCTTCAACGCCGCAAGACAGATGAAATCGCTGGGTTGCAGCTTTACAATTGGTGCAGGCGGAACAACAGGTGTTGCCTCAGGTTCCTCGGGCACCTTAGTTACGGTGTGCGGCAGAGGTGGGGCTTTGCTTTGATCCTCCGGCTTCATCCGCGGCAAGACCGCAGCATTTTTTTTCTGCGCGGGAACTTCGGGTTTCAACACGGGCTTTGGAACAGGTTCGGGCGGTACAGCTTCGGCTGGAGCCACAGGTGGGGTTGGTATTGTTTTAGCTTTTGGCCCTGCAGGCTTACTGGATTTGCGATGGCATTTCAGGCTTTTGAATTTGACACAAAGCTGCTTATCAATTTTACCCAGAAAGGCCGCTGGTCCTGTTGTGGCAGCTTGCGCAGCGATGAAGGGTCCAAAGATGACGCTGCATATTAATATCGTACGAAATAATTTCATAAAACCTCAATCTTGGACTGTGCCACCGGCCATTCTTTCATCTGCCCACGGGACCACGTGGTTTGCCGTTTGATATAGTGCCGCGTCGCTATTTTACTCAACCAAACTGCATCGGCCAAAGCCAATTTGCCGTTCAAATAGTCACGCAATTGCGGCAGTCCAATGGCTTTCATTATCGGCAGAGCCGAATCAAGAAAAGGTAATGCCCGCACTTCATCCAAAGCCCCCTGCTCTATCATAGCGTCAAACCGTCTCTCAGCCCGCGCATAAAGCTCATCACGCGGCACATTCATATATAATCTTTCAATGCTTACGTCGCTCAGCAGCGAATGTTCCTCCGCTTCGTCTTGCCATTGGCTGAGCGGCTTTCCGGTGCTGTCAAGCACCTCTAGAGCACGAATCACCCGTTGCCGATCAGCGGGGTTCAGGCGCTCCGCAGTTGGCGCGTGGCGCTTCGCCAGCTCAGCATGGAGATCACCCCCAAAGTTGCGCCATTTCTCACGGATGGCGGGATCAATGGGCGGAACTTTGGCTAGGCCCTTTTCCAAAGCCCGAAAATACAACCCAGTTCCACCACAAATAATAGGAAGCTGATCTTGCGCCCAGCACCGCATAATTTCGCGTTCAGCATCAGCAAGCCATTGAGCCACCGAATAATCATCCGCCCCACTAATATGGCCATAGAGACGGTGCGGGGCTTGGATCTCTTCAGCGGCTGAAGGCCGTGCGGTGAGAATGCGCAACTCCTTATAGACCTGCATTGAATCCGCATTGATAATCACACCATTACGTGCGCGCGCGGCTTCCAATGCCAAAGCAGACTTGCCGCTGGCGGTGGGGCCTGCAATAAGCAGCACGGATTTTGGTTTTGTTTGGATCATCATGACATCTATTCTCGTTCTCATAGCAGCCCCGCATTCAGGCGCAATCACTGATGAGGTGCTTGGTTTGGTTGGTGCAGAACCAAAGTGGCTAGCGGCGGCGGAGGCGGCAGAATTCAAGACTTTCCCATCAAACATAAAGCAACGCCTCGCCCATTTGCCAATCGATGTGAATGTGGTTCCCAGTATCAATCGCCGCAAGAAACTTCTGATC
>JANYGE010000256.1 GCA_025362535.1 Hyphomicrobiales bacterium | reverse complement strand
AACACCAAGGCATCCACATCATCCACCCGCACAGTATCAATCTCTACGCGGTCTAATTTCGCCCGAGCAGCTTTGACCGAGCCGTTGGCTGTTGCAACTGGAACTTCGAAATCAAGGGTGTTGGGATGAAGGCCCGCCTTTTGTGCATCTTCATAACTCAGAGCAACAACGCTGGCACCCGTATCGACCATCACATCAATATCAGATTTGTTAATACGCGCTTTTACCACATAGTGGCCCATATTTCCGGCCTTCAATTCGGTAATGGCCATCAGCTGAAGCGGCTGCTCGCTTTGCGCCGCTTCTAGGCCGGGAAAACCAGCACTGGCCATCAACAAAAATGCCAATGCAACGCTTTGCAACAAACCCGATTTTACCATAACGCTCTCCAACATTTTATTGAGAGCAAGATTAACCGGACATTGATCAAGAACAGTTGACGTGGACAGTGAATTTGAAAGCAGGGTTAACCAATCATTGCCAAGAAAACCGTAAACAGAGTGATCTCGACCAAAACTTGCGTGGCCCCACAAATATCTCCGGTCTGTCCACCAATCTGGCGCATGGCATAACGGCGAATGAGGCCCGTCACACCCGTAGCTGCAAGTACCGCTACCACTCCGCTTTCGGGGCGAAGATAGAGACCTGCACCAAACACCAGAGCACCACCAGTAACGATTGCAAAGAGAGCTGAATTGCGCCCCGGCCTTCCCGCCAAAACTGAAAGACCATCATTGCGCGCTGATTTCGTGGCCCACATCATGTCAACCACCATGGCGCGAGAAAAAGCTCCAGTTGCCGCCATCACAGCAACGCAAGCATAGACGGGTAATCCCAATAGGGCCTCGTAGGAAGCAGCCCGTGCCAACAAACAAGTCACAAGGGCCATCGCACCATAGCTGCCAATGCGGCTGTCTCGCATGATGAGCAACCGGTCTTCGCGGGTTTTCCCGCCGAATAGCCCGTCAGCACTATCCGCCAATCCATCTTCGTGAAGGCCGCCGGTCACTATCAATCCAAATATGCAGGTGAGTGCGGCTCCTAAAAGGCTCGGCACATTAAGAGCCTGCAATCCCACCAACACCAGGCCATTCAAGGCCCCGATACAGGCTCCGGCCAAAGCAAAGAACCGCATACTCTGCGAAAGGGCAGGTGGGTCGATAGTTCTGGCAAAAGGAATAGGAAGCCGCGTCAAAAAGCTCAAGCTGCTGATCAGCTCGGCAAAGGGTCTGAATTTCTCCGACCTTGCGTCATTTGGTGGCAGAACGTCGCTCATGGCAGATTATACACTTGGCTCCCGTGGTTGAGCTGTTAGAGAAAGCATCTAAGTTTGTCAGCACCGCCGCACCAGCCAACCCTAGCATAATGTCGCAGGGGTTATGATTTTTTAGAGGAATATTAACCCTATGACCACCGGATTACCCTTTGATGACATACGCGCCCTCTTCAAGAAAATGCCGCAAGGCGATGTGGAAAACGCCGCACTTGCCAAAGCCCATGAAGCGCAACTGACCAAACCACCCGGTGCATTGGGGAAATTAGAAGCGATTTCCGAATGGATGGCCACATGGCAAGCCCATTATCCACCGCGCGCAGACCGGACTATTGTTGCGGTTTTTGCGGGCAACCACGGCGTTGTAGCGCAAGGTGTGGCAGCCTATCCGCAAGCGGTTACCGCTCAAATGGTTGCCAATTTTCAATCAGGTGGCGCTGCTGTCAATCAAATTTGCAAAACATTTGATTTGGGTTTGAAAGTTTTCGAATTGGCGTTGGAGCTTCCTACAGCCGACATCACCCAAGAAGCAGCCTTGAGTGAGCAAGAATGTGCCGCCACTTTTGCCTATGGTATGGAGGCCATTGCGGGCGGTTGCGATCTTCTCTGCATCGGCGAAATGGGGATCGGCAACACCACAATTGCTGCAGCCATCGCGCATGGATTATTTGGCGGAGCTGCTGAAGACTGGGTGGGGCCTGGTACAGGCGTTGACGCCGAAGGCCTGCGCCGTAAAGCTGATGCTGTGCGCCGTGCAGTTGCCTTGCATAAAAGTCACCTCAATGATCCGCTTGAAGTCTTACGCCGCCTCGGGGGCCGCGAAATTTCTGCTATGGCTGGAGCGATCATGGCCGCCCGCATGGAACGGGTTCCGGTGCTCATTGATGGCTATGTTGCAACGGCAGCGGCCGCAATTCTATTTGCTGCAAATTCCACAGCGCTCGATCATTGTATGGTCGCTCATTGTTCAGCCGAACCTGCACATAAAGCCTTGCTGCAAAAAATTAATAAACACCCTCTCTTGGATTTGGGCATGCGCCTTGGCGAAGGCTCCGGTGCAGCGCTCGCCGCAGGTCTCGTGAAGGCCGCAGTGAACTGTCACAATAATATGGCTACTTTTGCAAGCGCTGGCGTGTCGGATAAGGAGTAACTTCAGCCCGTCAGTGAAATCAATTTGCGTTGCGAGTCAGATTGAATATTCGGTCCGGCAATAATCTCACCACGTGGGCCTGAGAGTACTCGCGAGGCAGGGAACGTGCAGATCACTTCAGTGCCATGGCCCAATTGGCTTTTGATTTCGATTCTGCCGCCATGCAGATCCATAATGCCCCTCACAATAGATAGGCCAAGCCCAGCACCATCAATTGCTTTCTTTGTGGCCAAGCTGCCACGGGTGAAGGCGGACATGGCTTGTTCGATTTCATTCGGCGGAATGCCAGGCCCATTGTCTTTGACACTCATCATCAATTCACCCGTTGCATTGCGTGTGGCAGACAACACAGCTTGACCACCAGCAGGCGAAAATTTAATGGCATTGGCCAGAAGATTAATGGCGATTTGATTTATGGCGCGCCCATCGCCCCACACTTTTGGAAGACCCGCATCAACATGAATTTCAATAGTCATGTTTTTCTTAACCGCATTGATTTCGAGCAAATGCTTGGCATGGCGCAAAGGCTCAAGCAGTTGAACGGGTTCCTCACGAATATCGCGGCGGCCAGCTTCTATACGTGAAATATCCAATATATCGTTGATCAAACCCAATAGATATTGGCCGGAGTTATGAATGTCGCCAGCATAATCCTTATAGGCATTATTGGTCATTGGACCAAATAGTTCGCGTTCAAGAATTTCCGAAAAGCCCAGAATGGCATTAAGAGGTGTACGCAGCTCATGACTCATGTTTGCAAGGAATGAGGATTTGGCATTGTTTGCTTGCTCGGCCTTGTGGCGTTCCGTTTCAGCCCGGTCACGTTCAACTTTGAGTTCAGTGATGAGATTATCTTTTTGTCTACGGAAAATCACCATGTCGCGTGCTGTGTCCTGCAGCTGCCGCGCGATGAACAGGAAAAACACTTCAAGGGTAATCACAAGGCCCGTCATTCCGAAATAAATCGGGCCACCTTCTGATACACAACGTAAAGCAACACCAATCGTCATGATGGTGGTGCCAGCGATGAGCACAGGCATAAAATTGCTAACCACGAGAAAGCGGACAACACTCACAACCATAATGGCAGCAACTAGGAATGTGCCTTGAAGCGGGCTTGCTTCCGGCCAGAAAAAAAACAGCGGCAAGACCCAGAAGGTTCCCTGCATCAATTCCGAAGCCGACATCATGCCAATCCATTCGCCTTGCTCTGCATCACTGCGCGGACGTTGGAAATAATGATTACACAGGAACAGTTGAATAGCATTGCAACCAAGAGCACCAATGAGCCATGTCGCAATCGTAAACAATGGAACCCATTGTAAAGCTGTAATGGCAAGCAACAGGGATAGCAGCGGCATTACAGGTGCAACCAAAAGCTGGTTACGCAAGAACATTTCTAAAAGATCAGCTTGCCACGGTGTTGTGGGATCAATGGCGGATACAGTTTCGCGCTTTGTCACATGATGATCCGCTTCTTCAATGTGAAAATTTTGGCGGCTCGAAAGTGTATCTGTAAAACCAGCAACTGACATCACGCAAACCTCGGTGGACATTAGATCAATTTTTACAGATAGGAGAAATGTGCTAATGCGCCCTTTGGAAAAAGGGTAAAAATAGTCAAAACTTTCGCTAAAAATCCTGTAGACAGACCAAAAGTTAAATATGGTAAATTAAGTGGAATTCAAAATGACGGAAGTGACCAAAGAACAGGTATTAGCCGAACTCAAACGCATTGCGGCACCGGACGGGCGTGGCAATATCGTCTCGGCGGGGTTGGTCACCGACATCGTAATTAATGAGGGGCAGGTGATGTTTGCTCTCAATGTTGATCCACAGCATTTGAAAACGATGGAGCAGCTACAGGTTTTTGTGCAGAAGGCCATTGCGGCACTGCCAGGCGTTAAGAAGGCCACTGTAGCGCTCACCGCTGAGCGTGCTCCGACCCGCGAAGTCGGACCAAAAGTAAGTTCCACACAAACGCTCAAAAATGGTGTGCCCGGCGTAAAGCACCTCATTGCTGTGGCATCAGGCAAGGGTGGTGTTGGAAAGTCCACCACTGCCATAAATCTGGCTTTGGCTCTCAAATCGCTGGGCCTGCGAGTAGGCGTGCTCGATGCTGATGTCTATGGCCCTTCCATGCCCAAGCTTTTTGGTTTGCATGGAAAACCTGAAGCAAGCGATGCCACTGGTAAGCGGATGAAACCCATGCAGCGTTTTGGTGTAGAAGTCGCTTCGATAGGGTTTCTTGTCGATGAAGATACCCCAATGATCTGGCGTGGCCCCATGGTGATGTCAGCCCTCACCCAATTATTGCGTGAAGTCGCCTGGTCAGAAATGGATGTGATGGTGATTGACATGCCGCCTGGCACTGGCGATGCTCAACTCACATTGGCCCAACAGACCCCCTTGTCTGGTGCAGTCATCGTCTCAACGCCACAAGATTTGGCCCTTATTGATGCGCGCAAGGGCATTAATATGTTCAAAAAAGTCAATGTGCCTTTGTTAGGCATCATCGAGAATATGAGCTATTTTATTTGCGACAAATGCAACAAACGTCACGAAATCTTTGGCCATGGTGGGGCCAAAGCTGAGGCCGCTAGATTGGGCGTGCCCTTCCTTGGCGAAGTGCCGTTAGACTTGAAACTGCGGGAGAGATCAGATTCGGGTGAGCCCATCGTAGCGACTGAACCAGATTCACCGCATACGCTGAATTATCAAAATATGGCCCGCCAAGTTTGGGCCAGTCTAGAAGGTGGGGCGCTCACCAAGCCTGCCCCAAACATCGTCTTTGAGAATTAGCCATTTCCTTCAGTAAATGTTAACTATGGGCTGATTCAATCGAAAAATTGAGCTTTAGCCGGATGATTCGGTTTAAAGGGGGAACAGTGATGGCGAATTTAATGCGATTTTCTGGTGTGCTTTTGGTGGCGGCGGCAGTGGCTATTGTGGTGCTGCTCAAACTTATGTCCGCGCAAATGCAGATTCTGGGGATAACTCCCGAAACGGTGGCGATCTTGTTGGTGGGTGGCGTCCTTAGTTTTGGGCTCGGAGGAGTGATTTCTGCTCTTGCAAACAGGGGCAGTGTGACGTCGAGCGCCATCAAACAGGCTCCTGTAGCGGTGGCGACTGTCGAAGAAGAGCCTTCATCGGCCCTGCCTAAAATGGATTTTGGCAAGAAGCGTTTCGAAACGGCATCGACCCCTGCAGCGCAGCCTCAAACAGCCGCCGTCGCGAAACCTGTGGCCACCAATAGCGTTGCCGATACCATTGCTGCTTTGGAGCAAGCCAAGTCGGACATTAAAACTGCGCTGGGTGGTGTTGAACGCATGACTGCACCTGATGAATCTCCAATCCCAACTTATGTATCTCCGCCGCCTCCCCCACCGCCAGAAGCAGAACAACTTGCCGATGGTGAGCTTTTCGTAGTGGAGGAAAAAATCATCCGTGGTCGTCCTTCGCGCATTCTATCCGATGATACAGTAGAAGCCGAAACTGATGAAGGCTGGATGCGTTTTGAAAATCTCGAGCACCTCAATGAATATCTCGATTCATTGGAAGAGGGCGATGCCTAAACTATTTCCCACGCGGCATTAGGTCATAAGGGTGCTTCCATCCAGGAAGCTCCTTAAGCCTCTCCAGCCAAGTGTTCACATGCTGAAAACTGGAAAGGGCAAAAGGCAGTTCCTCGCCATAATAGAGGTAACTGCATAGCGAAAAGTCAGCAATTGTCGGATGCTCGCCTAGTAGAAATTCTTGATGAGCCAAATGGCCGTCGACGATTTTCAACGAATTCAAAACTCGCCCCCGCAAAAACTCTGTAACTGGCGTCTCGCCTGTTTTTGCTAAAGATATCATATAGCGAAGTGTTGCGATGTAACTGGTGAACTTGTGATTATCAAATAACATCCAACGTAAGATTTCGCGGCGTTCATCATCATTCTTTGGCCCGAACTTACCCGTCACTTCTGCAAGATAATCGAGGATAACGCCCGATTGTGTTAGTTTCCTGCCACCATGCAACAACACAGGCACCTCGCCCATTTCATTGACTGTTGACCGAAATTCTGGCGTTCGTGTTTCGCCATTAAAAAAATCAACCCAAATTGGAGTCCATTTGAGCCCACAAACCTCAAGCATCAAAGCCACTTTGTAGGAATTGCCTGATTCACCCATACAATAAAGCTTAAAATCGTCCATCATCTCACATCCAAAACACTGGCGCGCGCGCGCTTCATAACTTCGCTGGCAACCGATTTTTTGAACAGCCTTTGCCAACGGCTGCGTCCTTCGTTTGAAACAACAATGACTTTGTAGAGTGATCCCATTTCGATAATTTCTTCTGCCGCATTGCCAATGGCGGTTTTGGTTTCGGCCACACTGATCTTCATTGCTTTGAGAAGCGCCTTGGCATTGGCCACGGCTTCTTCTGCCGCTGGTTTCCCAGTTTCAGTTTCGGCCACAGAGAAAAGTGTGATGGGCTCACCCATTGTATAGGCCAGCACGGCGGAACGCCGCACTGCTTGCATGGAGCGCGATGAGCCGTCAGTACAGATCAAAAATCCCTGCCGCTCTCCACTGCCACGCGCCACGAGAACCGAGCAGGGGGCCATGGTAGCAACGGTCTGTACGACGCCAGCATCAAAAAAGGCATTGATTTCTCCGCGCCAGCGTGAAGGCTGTCCGAGGATCATCAAATTATAAGGCCCCAGCTCATATTGATCGAGAATGCCCACGGCAACATCTGGCGCCGTCTTCAGTTTTAAGACTACACTGCGTCCGGTGGGGCTGCGATATTCGGCTTTATTATCACCAGCCGGATCTCCCCAAGCATCTTGATGTTCGGTGGCCAACGCCCATTCCGTAACATCCAAACCTTCTTCCTTAAGAATTTCCAATGCGCGTTTGAGGTGTTTGACGCCTGGCAGTTCAAACCCAGCTTCCATCATATTCTGCCTGGCTAATCGCACCTGTAAACCACCTGAGTGCAAACCCTGATCAATTGGGCGCACATAAAGCACAATCACATCGGTTTCATCACTGGCTGCCAATTGTGCTGCAGCCCGAACTGAAATAAAAGATTCATCAGTGCCATCAATGCATGCCAGTATGCGAAAGCGATTGCGCCGCTGGGCGCGCAAGTTCGATAAGGTTTTGCGCACCGCCGCTTCCTGGCGATCAGATAATGTGGTGCGCTTAAAAAAGTTCTTCATGGCAAAAGTGGCCAATAGAATGTAGCAGTCAAGATGAGCACGATGAAAGAAATAATCATCATGCGGATGCCGATTTTGAAAAAGTCAGAACTCTTCAAATAGCCGGATGCATAGATAATCGTAAAGGCTGGCTGTGCGGCAGGTGTGAGATATCCAAAGGCTGAAGCGATGGCCGTTAGAAAGCCAACACGCAAAGGATCTTCGCCCGCAGCAACCGCAGTTTTTAGCACGATGGGTCCAAGCACGGCAACCGCAGCACCAGCCGTCATTGTATTTGTAACACCCACAGTGAGCAGGGCGATGGTGGTGTTGAAGGCCAAATCACTGCCAGCCCCTACAGATTGCATTCCATGAATAACACCATTGGCCACCCATTCGGCGGCTCCCGTATCCTTCATCTGTACACCCAATGAAATGGCCGCAGCGTAAAGTAAAACCACCCCCCAGTTCACGCCCGCATTTATATCCTCCCAGCGCACCAAACCAAAAACTAAAAACGCGGCAGTTCCGGCAATCGCAATAGTACCAAGCCCCACCTGCGATGAAAATGCCACCCAAGATGCAATCGTCAGACTAAATATGAGGATGGTCATCCATTCATTGCCACGCATCGGTCCCTGCATGGAAACTTGCGTGCGCAAACGGCTAATCGCGCGCGACATGTCAGTGGTTTCGGGGCGGAATGTAAAAATCAAAAGAGCAGCCACAATTGGCAGCCGCGCAATGAACATCGGGAAAGTATAAATTGCCCAATGCACATAATCCATCATGTATCGTTGCGTAGCTGGATCTGCTGCATTGTAAAAAAAATCATGCCAATAGCCGATCATGATGGCATTGCGTGCGCCGCCCGATGGTGTGGCAACACCCGCAATGGAACAGCCATAGGAAATCGAAAATAAAATCACGGCAGCAAGATTATGAACTTTCTTCGGGTCATTCGAGGTGAGGGTAATCAGTGTCACGCCGACAGGCAACATCATGGCAGCAACGGTGTGTTCGCCAATAAAGGCAGCAAGCACGCCACACACGGCAGTGATACCAAAGCTGATCCAATAGACGTTTGTGCCAGTCATTCGCACAATCCACCAGGCAATGCGCTTGTCCAGCCGTTGCTTCACCACCGCCACTGCTAGCATCAAGGAGCCCATGATAAACAAAACGGAATCCGTCATCAAGCTTTGCGCCACTTTGGTGGGATCAACTCCTAACAATAAAACCTCACCAATGATGATGAGAAGTGGAACAGTGGGCAGAGGCACGGCCTCGCTGATGAACAGCATTGTCGCCATGATAGACATGCACAAAACAATTTGCCCATTATGGGTAAGGCCAGACGGCATGGGCAATGACATCAGTGAAAAGCCAACGACCATGGTGATGATAAACCAGCGGCGTTTCCAGAGCAGCGATAAATCAACATAGGACCGCAGGTGGCGATAACGCTGATAGCCACGCCGGCGAAACCGGCTAATGCCAGCCGAGGGCTCATGCGCGAGCAAACTGTCGCGTGCGAGAACGAAATTGGTGCTGTTAACGTCAGTGCTCATTGCTGGTCACATTTTGTAAACTAAACCCTAGGCCACAGATGCTCTGAATGCGGTGGAATCGCAACGTCCGCGCCCGTCTCACTTTTGTCCTGAACTAAAATGCACAAAGCTTCAAGCATGGTTTGCGAATTCCGTGAGTTGGCTCTAAAAACCGCCAATGATTGGTCACAGGGATTCTCTAAAATGAACACAGTTGAACAGGTTTTAAACCAGGCGGAGCAGGGTTTCAAAGCCAGCATGAGCAAGCTATTCGAGCTGCTGCGCATCCCCTCCATTTCAACCGACCCCGCCTATAAGGCTGATTGCCAAAAGGCTGCTGATTGGCTGGTCGCAGAATTGACGGCTATTGGCTTTGCCGCCAAAGCCCGCCCCACCGGGGGCCATCCGATGATCGTGGCTCACTACACGCCAAAAGCAGCCACGGCCAAAACACCCCATGTGTTGTTTTACGGCCATTATGACGTGCAACCCGTGGATCCGCTTGAACTGTGGGAAACCAAGCCCTTCGAGCCCACCTTGAAAACCGACAAGAACGGCATCGAACGTATCTACGGTCGTGGCACAGCGGATGACAAAGGTCAGCTGATGACTTTCGTGGAAGCGGCGCGGGCATGGATTGCCGCCTCAGGCTCGCTACCTATCAAGGCCACATTTTTGATTGAGGGCGAAGAAGAAAGCGGCTCGGCGTCGCTTATTCCATTTCTCAATGCCAATAAAGCCGAACTCTCATGCGATGTGGCTTTCGTGTGCGACACCAATATGTGGGATGAGAAAACTCCGGCCATCACCACACGCCTGCGCGGCATGGTGAAGGAGGAGGTGACAGTCACTTCGCCATCACTCGATCTTCACTCAGGTCTCTTTGGTGGCGCAGCCATGAATCCATTGCGTGCCCTCTCGAAAATGATCGCTGCTCTCCATGACAAGAATGGTCGTGTAACAATTCCTGAATTCTATAAGGGCGTGTCAGAGCTGCCCAAAGCCACAAAAAAACAATGGGCCGGCTTGAAATTCTCAGAGAAGAAATTTCTAGGTGCTGTCGGTTTGAAGTCTAATGCTGGTGAAAAAAACCATAGCACCATTGAACAAATCTGGGCGCGGCCCACCGCCGAAGTGAACGGCATGTGGGGCGGCTATCAGGGAGCAGGCAGCAAAACCGTCATCCCATCGCAGGCCCATGCCAAATTCACCTTCCGTTTGGTTGGCAAGCAAAATCCCAAAGCCATTTTGAAAGCCTTTCAAGTATTTGCAAAAAAGCAAATGCCAAAAGACGCAGTCATAAGTTTTTCGGGCGAAGGCAGCGGCAGCCCGGCTTCTGAAATCAGTGAAAACAATATCTACATCCAGAAATCATCGGCAGCTTTGAAGGCTGAGTTCAAAAAAGAAACGGTGCTCATGGGTTCTGGTGGTTCCATCCCCATAGTCCAAAGTTTCAAAACGATTCTCGGCATGGATTCTGTGCTGGTCGGCTTCGGACTGAACGATGATGCTATTCACAGCCCGAATGAAAAATACAATGTGAGCAGTTTCCAAAAAGGCATCAGAAGCTGGGTGCGTATCATCGCAGCCTTAGGTGAAAAATGATTGATCCAGTGGTGTTGCTGAAGGAGTATCATGCAGCGCTGAATGGGTTTGACTTGGATAAAGTTGAGAGTCTGTTTGCTGACGATGCAATCTATGTCTCACCTGGCTTGAACGGCGAGATCAAAGGCCGAAGTGCAATCATGCAAGCCATGCGGAAATACTTTGCCGAATATGCCGATCAAGTTTCAACTGATGAATGCATTGAACAACTTGATGATCTTAGCGTGAAATCGAACTGGAGCCTGAGCGCTACAAGTCGCAGCACACACGCAAGAACAACCAGACACGGTGAGGAAATAATCTGTTTAAATATTAAAGGACTAATTAAAAGGATTGAAGTGAAGGATCATCATTAAAATCACTCACCCAATCTTAAACTTTCCCACATGTTCTGGCGCAGCCAATCCTGCCAGTAGGCGCGGATCATCAACCGCCGGCAAGGCCACCATTTGCAGCGGAATAACACCCGCCCAAATTGGCAGCCCATAATCATCTTCATCA
>JANYGE010000353.1 GCA_025362535.1 Hyphomicrobiales bacterium | reverse complement strand
ATTTTTGCTGTCTGGCTCACACGGTTGGAAAGGATATCGACACTCTGGGAAAAATATTCGCTCACACTGCCTTTTGTCGGCGTGCTGAAACGCAAGACCGAATCGGCTCGCATCTGCCGTACGCTGGGTTCGCTCATTCGAAGTGGTTCTCCATTGCAGAGTGCTTTGCAAGCCGTTGTTGAGGCGACACCTTCAAGGCCAACTCAAGTTAAACTACAAAAGGTGCGAGATGCCGTTGTTGCAGGCGCAAAGCTGGGTGATGCCCTGCAAGCCATTTCCTCAATCGATAAAACCTCTCTGCAAATGGTTGCGATTGGTGAGGAGACAAATAAGTTAGATACGATGTTGCTCTATGTGGCTGCTGGCGAGGAACGAGCAGTGGCACATTATCTTGATCGCTTGATGACACTGCTGACACCGTTGCTAACTATTGCGCTGGGGCTGTTCGTCGGCGGCATTGTGATGTCGATCATGCAAGCCATTCTTTCTGTAAATGAGTTGGTGGGTAAATGAGGCGGGCCATTTCCAATGCGGGGTTTACCCTTGTTGAAATGTTGGTTGTTCTGGCCATCATGGCTGCAACGCTTGCCGTGTCTCTCCCTTATGTTCGAGGCTCAGGTGACGCACGCATTTTAGACGCGACAGCTCAAACCTTGGTCGCCCGATTGCGTGAAACCCAAAGTGCCGCCATGTTTAACAATACAGAGCGAACACTTAGCATTGATCTCAAACATCGCCTCATTCTCGATCCCGTGCTGGCTATTCCGCCCAGCATTTCGATGAAAATTACAACAGCGGACAATGAGGTCACAACAGAAATAGCCTCCATTCGGTTCTTCGCCGATGGTGGTTCAACAGGAGGAATGATCACGCTTTCGAAGGATCGAAATACGCAGGAGATTTCGATCAATTGGTTGACGGGGGCCATTGTCATAGCCAAGGCCTTGGTGCCATGAGGCGTCGAGATGAGGGCTTCACACTGGTAGAAGTCTTAGTCGCCTTTGCGATTATGGCAGGGGCAATCATTATGGCCTTTAATATTTTTGGCGATGGTCTGCGCGGATTGAAATCAGCCCAAGTGCGGAGCCATCAAATTCAGGTGGCCCAACATCAAATTGATCTTGCAGCAACAGCAATAAGCCTCAGCGAAGGCACAATGCTCATTACCGATGAGAATGTGAAGCTGCGGGTGGAGGTGCAAGCGCTTCCTGATTTTAAGGGTGGCCTGAAATTTATCCAGAAGCCTTTTAGAATTGGCGTATTTTTAGATGATCCTAAAAGTACTGCGGCCCCTATTCTGGAAACTATCATCATAACAAAGCCCATTCGGCCATGAGACTTCATGTCAAAGCCGATGAGGGCTTCACACTGGTTGAGTTGCTGGTGTCTATGGCGCTGCTGGCGCTGATGGCTATTTATGCCATTCAAGCTTTCAGCACGTTGCGCAATATGAGCCGTGTGGAAGCTGATATGGCAGCGCAAATGGAAGTGGACGCTGTCGCTGGACATTTGCGCCGTGAGCTGGAGGAAACCAGTGCCGTGTTTTTACCAGATGGATCGGCCAAACCCAAACTGCTCTTTGTTGGGAAATCAACAACACTCATCTATGTCGCAACATCAAATGGCGAACGCGAAGTGGGCGGGCACTATTTGGTAAGTCTGGCTCTTGATGGCGATGGCACACTCAAATCCCGCCGCCAGCTTATTCAAGCGAAAATCTCGGAGCAGGTGAATGAAGTTGTCTTGCTGCGCGGTGTTCAAGCGATCCATTTTTCATATCATGACCATGAAAATTCTCAACAAGTCCTGCTGGAGTGGAATGCCGACAACCAGTTGCCGATAGCCATTGAAATCTCTGTTACATTCGCAAATCAAGATAAACGGTATTGGCCGGAAACGCTGATCAAACTTCAAAACGTAAACTGAAATCTGCATCCAAAAACTCATTTTCAGCTCTCCGCCCACAACCTGTGCCGCCACAGTTCTGCTGGCGCTGGTGAGCTTGCCGCGGTTGAAGAACCCTGATCGTGCTTCATCATAGCTATTGACCGTGCTCTCCACTGCAAAGCCAGAGCATGTCACGGGCTTAGCCTATAGCTTAATTAAGTGGGGTGTCACCGAAATGA
>JANYGE010000200.1 GCA_025362535.1 Hyphomicrobiales bacterium | reverse complement strand
GCGCAAAGCCTTGGGCGATGATGCAATTTTGCTGGTGGATGGCAACAGTTGTTACACACCGAAAAAAGCCATTGAAGTCGGTCGCATGCTCGAACAGAACGGTATTGCACATTTCGAAGAGCCATGCCCTTATTGGGAATATGACTGGACCAAGGAAGTGACCGACACGCTTTCACTTGATGTGACAGGCGGCGAGCAAGATTGTGATTTGGCCCTATGGAAATTCGCTATGGAAATGCGTGCCGTTGATGTGGCGCAGCCAGATATTTGTTATTTGGGGGGCATCAGCCGCACGCTGAAAGTGGTGGAGATGGCCAAGAAGGCTGGCCTGCCGATCACGCCGCATGCTGCCAATCTCTCGATGGTCACTATTTTCACGCTGCACCTGTTAGGGGCAATTGAAAATGCGGGACCTTATTTAGAATTCTCCATCGAGGAAGCTGACTATTACCCTTGGCAGTATGGCTTGTTCAAACAAGACATTGTGGCCAAGGATGGCTGTGTGCAAATTCCCGAAGGCCCAGGCTGGGGCATTGATGTGCGCGAGGATTGGCTGGCCAAAGCAAAGTATCAGGTGAGCGCGGCGTGAGGCTGCAATTTGTATGCAGCCTGTATGAAATAACCTTTCTTAGTTCTCTTATGCAGATTGCGGTGCACCTGATGAAAATAATTCGATTTTTTTTGTGCCTCATTTGCGTTTTGGTGACCACCCAGGAAGCGCTTGCCCGGCCGAATGTTACCAGTTTTTTTGATTGGAGTGATCTTAGTCCATCCATAGCACCCGGCACATTGCTGCGTCAGCAGCCATTGGCACTGCCGCCCTTTATTCGTGCCAAGGCATGGCGCATTCTTTATATGACGCGCGACTATGCGGATCGCCCGATCCTGTCTTCCGGCATGGTCATCGTCTCGGGTTACGCGCCCTCACAATTGAGCGATCGCAAAATTGTCTCATGGGCCCACCCGACAACCGGCATCGCCCGCAAATGTGCTCCTTCATTGCGGCAAAGCCCAACTGCATCCATCCTAGGATTTAATGATCTGATTACCGGCGGCTATATTATTGCCGCAACGGATTACCCGGGCTTGGGCACGGTGGGTCCGATTGGTTATCTTGTTGGCAAAGGTCAGGGGCAAGCCGCGATTGATGCAGTGCGAGCAGCAAAACAAATTTCTGAAGTGGGAGGAGGCAGTCGGTTTGCGCTCTGGGGCTATTCGCAAGGCGCTCATGCTGCATTATTTGCAGCGACCCTTGCCGCAAGTTATGCCCCCGAACTTCAGCTTGTTGGTGCTGCTGCCACCGCAGCGCCCACCGATCTTGCCGACCTGCTGCATGAAACCATAGGCTCTATTGAGGGCCGCATTTTCACTTCTATGACATTGAAGTCATGGAGTTTGAAATATGCGGTGCCGATCGATAGTTTGGTGGATAGCAGTGTGGCGGATGTCATAGCTGCGGTTGGGAACACGTGTGTGGATGATCTTGGCGGGAAGCTTGATGCCCTCGCAGCACAAAAACCACTCAAGGAAAAATTTCTGAACTATAATCCGGTCAACTTGCCACCGTGGAGCAGTTTTCTCAGTGCCAATTCCATCACCAAATTGCCGCGTGGTGTGCCATTCTTTATTGCGCAAGGTGGGGCTGATGAAGTCGTTCATAAAAATGTAACCCAAAGATTTATCCAAAACCAATGTGCTGCAGGCGTCTCGGTTGATTATCTCGTCATTGATCGCATGAGTCACAGCACCATAGCCAAAGCCAGCAGTGCGCCAGCCATCGCATGGATCAATCGCCGCTTTGCGTCCAAACCCGTCACGACATCCTGCAAATAGTTATATGACCTGCTCCCCAGAAAATTCCCATTCCGTGTGCCCTATAGATGGTGAGCACGTCAGCAGGCCTCACGCTGTTGAACTCTTCTTCAAGCACCTGAATTCCCATAGCAAATTATTTGAAGATTCCGCAGGAATTGCTTCAACTCCTTAACAAACCACGAGAAGCACAGCCTCTCCGTGAGGGATAATTATCGCCATCTTGGTAAACAGGTCCACAATTGGAGTGGGGTCAAAGCCCGATTCTGTCCACTATTGAAAACTATCTAAATTAAATATTTCACCATGGAGAGCTCTCGTGAACGCCTTAAAAGAACTTGAAGATAATAAGGGTAGGGCACGGACGAAGGTGATAAACGCATCATCGTCTTGAAAATCGGGTCGGAACTCTTCGGCCTCATGGTTGATGCCGTCGACAGCATCATTTCCTATTTTCAAGATGAGTTGATCGCGTTCCCAGTTCTGAACCCGGAGAGATCAGACCTATTCCTGGGCTGCATCTCGCAGGAAGGGCGGGATGAAATTCTACTGCTCAATCACGATAGGATTCTTCTGAATTCCGAAATTGAAACTATCACGCAAGGCCACAGCAAACTTTTCCAAGTGGATCGCAAGGCCAATGAACGCCGCAAGGATGGGGGAAGCGGCAGAAAGAGTTTCATCACTTTTGCCATCGGCAGTATATTTGCAGTTGGTATTGACGAAGTGAAGGAGATCATCGATCTGCCTAGCAGCCTGCTGCAGCCTCCCGGCCTGCCAGCCCATTTTAAAGGAATGCTGAATTTGAGAGGCAAGCTGGTCACCATCATTGATGCTCGCACAATGTATTCAATCCCAGCGTTGGAAAACTCTTCTAGCTCCAAGGTTTTGGTATTTGAGCGGGACGGCGTTGATTTTGGCATTGTGGTTGACTCGGTTGAAGCGATTGTTTCCTTTGCCGACCAAGATAAAATCAAGATCCCGGATTTTCTGTGCCGTAATAGCGAAAATGGTCTGACGGAGGATATTACCGAAGCCGTTCAAATCAACGGGAGCGACGGCAAATCTCAAAGCCTGCCAATCTTGAGTGTCAAATCAATCGCCGCCCGGGTGAAACAATCGGTGCCGTTTTAGCGCTCAGCTTTTTATCTTACTGGCCGTTGCTTGAGATGAACAGGCTGCTTCGCCTTGTTCAGAGAGTATCATGACCTGCGAGTGTTGATTTTTTTCAGAAATGTTCCAAGTTCGGTTTTATCCATTCGCAGAACGTGCTTATCCTCTGGGTAGGCACCCGTGTTCACATCATCAATATATTCTTTGAAAGCTGAGATCCGTTCCTGTTGTAGTCGGTCAAATTCTGCGGCGAAATTACGATAGACCTTGGAGTGACGGGGCATGTGGCCGCGATTGGTGCCCAAAATGTCTTCGGCGAAAAGATATTGCGCGTCGCATCCGGGGCCGGAGCCCATTGACCACAGTAACATGTCGAGCCGCTTGCTGATCTCCGTTGCGACCTCAATCGGTACGACCTCAATTTCGACTGCAATTGCCCCGGCATCCTGACAGGCCTTGCATTCCTCATAAAGCGCTATTGCGGCATTGGCCGTCTTGCCCACAGCGCGAAATCCACCAGTCCATGTTGCGCGTGACGGCACAAGGCCAACATGGCCGACCACCGGTATAAATTCTTTCGACAACATGCGGACGACATCGAAACTGCTACTGCAATACATGGCATCAGCACCCGCTTGCATCATTTCACCACAAAATTTGAGATAGTCATAAGGCGATCCGAATTCGAGATGGGTTTTGCCTGTCATTGTGAAGATCGAAGGAGCGACCTGCCGATAGCGTGGATCCTGCAGGAGTTCTGGCGGAACCGATGCAACGTCAATGCCAGCCTTTTCCGCCGCCTCGGCTTCCTCAATTGTAAAAAAACGCAGCATCGTGAGTTGCTTTTTACCTTTCCACGCGCGGAGGTCAGACACTGTTGGTCTTTTGCGTGCCATCTGCACTATCCTTTATTCTGCTGGAGCTGAAATGTTGTGAAATTCTGCCCGGTAGGGTCGCGCCATGGGCGGCAATTCGCGCTTCAAATAAAAGTCCTCATAGCGAAGTTGGCGCAGCAGCACCGGCCACACTTCTTTATAGGCCTGACACATGGAGCTATTGGGTTGAGGCAGGTCATACTTGATCAACTCATGCAAGCGTGGCAACGCATGATAGGGCACCATGGGGAACATATGATGCTCAACATGGTAGTTCATGTTCCAATAGATCCAGCGACTGACAGGGTTTATCAAAACTGTGCGTGAATTTAGGCGGTGGTCAACCACATTATCGGCAAGGCCGATATGCTGCAGCAACCCGGTTATATACATGTGCCAACTGCCATAAATGCGCGGGCCACCGATCAACACCAATGGCAGCCAAGACCTCATGTAAAGAGCTGCACCAACCGCAATGGCGTAAATCAAAATGTGCCAGCGTGCCACCGTGATAACTTTGGGCCACTCTGATTCAGGAATGTAATTTTTTTCTTCGGCGGACACTTTGCCGAAAGCTTGGCGCAGCAAGGTGGTGAAGCCATAACGAAAATCTAATGCACCTGTGAATAAGAGCGCTGCCTTTAAAAGATCTGGTGGCCGCATGACCGCGATTTCCGCATCACGCCCGACAATAATCGTATCGGTATGATGTCTCGCATGGCTCCACTTCCATGCTGTGGAGTTGCGCATCACCATGAAGGACGCGATTTCATAAACCACGTCGTTCATCCAACCTGTCTTGAAGGCAGTGCCGTGGCTGCATTCATGCCAACGTGAATCACTGGATGAGCCATATAGAACTCCATAGACAAAGAAAAATGGCACACACCACCAGGTTCCCCAGAACCAGATGCCGCCCGCAGCAGACCCTAGGATGAGCGCAATCCAAATGAGTGTGTCGCGGATTGCGGGACCGTCCTTACGCTGCATCAATTCCTTCATGGCCGCGCGGGGAACATCAGTATGATACCATTCAGCCGATGCAAGCCCGGTTTCCACAGCGCGCTTGGAACTCTCACCAATGAGACTGTAATCCCGCCTAAACGAAATATTTAATGGTTCTGTAGCGTTCATGCTGGTCTCCAAATTTATTTTCGCACGCCACATGAGCGGGGCATGTCGGTCTCGAATGCCTTGAGTGGTTTGAAATTTCCTGATGGAAGTGGGAATGGGTCACTTGGTTGAACTGCGATGCTGCTTATTCGCCTCTCAGCGGATGCGATTTCATTTGCGCCATCAAGTACGGTGAAGCGCGTATCATATCGGCGCTCCTCACCATGCTCGAGCCAGATCATCTCTGCTCTGTCTCGCGCAAATAGATTTCCCATCACATGATGGGTCGAAGGTTCAATTCCAAATGCATATTCGCCGGCTTGAAAATTCTGCCATTCATAAAGACAGGGAAGTTGTAATTTTCGAGTGGTGATTTCAAAACCCAACGCAAGCCGATCATTGACAACAGCTACGGGCGTTTCGTCCGATAGATTGGCGGCAACTTCATGTTGCCAAACTTGTTCGGCAAAACTTTCCATAGGCGCTGGCATTTGATTGTAACCAACACCTTGCGCAGCGTAATTGTCACCAGCATGTGCAGCCCAAACAACATCTTGGATCGGTGCAAGATAACGTGACCCTTCGTCCAGTAAAGGATAGCCCACATTGATGTGATAGAAAAACATGTGTGGTGTAGGCCTGAAACCCTGATTGATCACGCGATCAGTGATGCGAATTTCATTACCACCAACATCTGCTTCTATGCGTCGTATGAGGTATAGATTTTCACCAAAAACGGCAGATTGCACAATGGTGCCCTCAGCCCATAATAGACACTGATCACCGTTCCATGTTTCGCCATAACCTGAAAGTTTGGCCGGAATTGTACCAATGCGACCATGCAAAGAATGGTGCACTGATTTTTTCCCCGGATAATTGTAATTATCTGCAGGCACTTCTTCCGGGCCAAGAATGTGATCTAGCCCACAGGTGACTAGCAGGCCAGAGAATGAACGGACCCAGGCTAATCCCTGTTCTCCCTCATAGTCATGCAAACCCGGATGCCGAAAGCCTGAAGGTGACTGCCAACCAATGGCTTGGCCTTTAAACTCGCATTCGCCAATATCAAGTGCGCGGTCAACGAGCAACGTAAACCTCAAGCCGGAACCAGTGCGGAACTCCAACACGCGGATCCCGCGTTCAACACCATCGCCGAGCTCTATCAAACGCACACCTGCGAATTGGGAGAGCATACCCGAGCGGGCCGCTATCTCCCTTCGCGTTAGTGTTTTGCCGTAGAGCTCGACCATGATTTAGAACACCTTACAGACCGTTCTCGCGGAGCTTACCGTCGAGGAATTTCTTGGCGCGTGGCACATCATCCTCTGATAGATGCTCAATGATCACGGGAATGTTGGGATGCCTTTCCGAGAGGCGCTTCAAGTAGAGATCATAATTAAGCGATCCCAAACCTGGTGCTGGTAACTCGATTTCACCCACACCGCGGAATGTATGGCTTTCAAGCGCATCGGCATCGCCAATGTCAGCATGCTTTTCAGTTTTGTCGCTACCAGAACGTTTAACGTCCTTTGCGTGGCCAATTTTTATTTTGTCGGAGAGTGTATCGAACACCTGATTGAGAATCTTGTCCATTTGGTCGATGTTGTGCGTCTCAAAATAGTTTGTCGGATCCATCAACAGACCGAGGCCTTGGTGATCCACTTGCGCAAACATTTTTACTGTTTCTTCTACTGAGCCAACGACATTGTTGACGTAGGTTTCAAGTAGAAACACAGCGCCATGGTCATAGGCGGTCTGTGCCAGATCAGAAATCACCCTGCGGCAAATCTCAAAGCCTTCTTCAGTTTTGTTCTTGGGATGATGAACCCAATCTGATTCCGTGTTAAACGTGCCTGTTTCGGAGATCACATAGGGTGTGCCGAAGTGACGTGCATTGCGAATGATCTCCTTGAGATATCCAACGCGCCGTTCCTGCTCACCCTTGTCAGGATGAATGATATTTGTGTAGCCAGAGATGCAGCAGATCGGAAGATTTTGATCGCGAAATGTTTCACGCACTTTTTTAGCTTTTTCTACAGTTATCTGACCTGCGGAAAGATCAACATCTTTGAAGTGCAAGTCGAGTTGCACAGTGTTGAAGCCGAGGCCGCGAATCTTTTGTGCAGTTTCCTTGAGGCCATAAGGGAAATATCCCGTGAAAATACCAGATTGCATCATGATGAAGTTCTCCCGTTTGTTAAGATGTTGAAATTTCAGAAAGTTGAACCGTACGTTTTTCCGCCATGGACTTGTAACCAGCCTCAACCAACGCAACTGTCTTGACATTATCTGCGATGGAGAGGGCAGGGGGCTGGCCTGTACCCAAAGCGTGTTGCAATTGTTCCATCACACCGATGAAGGCGTGGGGGAACCACATGGTCTTCCAAGTCGGTGTAACCCACTTGCCACCCGTTTGCTTGACGGACGCGTAACTGAGCGTTGAAACAGAACCTGTTGGCCAGCCAATTGTACCTTTCGCAACCCCGCCCGTGCCTTCAACACGGAAGTTGATGTGTTGGTCATTGTCATAGCCCTCTTGGCGTGGGCCGGACCACACGTCTTCGAGAGATACTGCCATCACACCTGACGGGAAATTGAGCGTCGAGACGATAATGCCATCTTTGTGTTTGAATGTTGTGCGTGGGTCCGTTCTGGTCAGCGCCGTCACCTCGGTTGGATCGCCGAACAGGAAGCGCAATACATCGAGGTGATGCACACTCATGTTAGAATAGGTGAGGCGGTCATAGGCTTGTAAAAAAGGCTGCCAATGTGGAATGGCATGCATGTCAATCTGGGCAAAAACAATATCACCCAATGCGCCGCTGTCGATCACTTGCTTCAGCACACGTATCGATTGGTCATATCGCATATTTTGATTGACCGATAATGTCTTGCCCGATTTTGCTGCTTCATCGCGTAGTTCAATGGCATCTTTCAGTGTCAGTGCCAGAGGCTTTTGCGCGAGAATGCCCTTGATATGTGGTTGTTTCAACGCGTGACGGATCAATGTGGGTTGAAGATCGGGAGGATATGCGAGATCGAGTACTTCAATGCTCTTATCTTCGATCAACTTTTCGGGCGTGTCATGTACAACTGGAATATTCCACCGCTTGGCCACTTTTTCGGCGTTGGCTTTTGTACGCGAGGCGATGGCTCCAACCTGGAAACCGGCGTCTTTGTAAGCAGCAAGATGACATTCCGCCATGATCATCCCGGCGCCTACACAGCCGATGCGAAATTTGTTGGTTCGGACTTTCACATCCGGTTCAAAATTGATGGACTCAGCCATTAGCTCCTCCTTCCATTCGAAGTTGTGATATTCATTGCAGCACCTTTCCTGAGGAATCGAAATAATGTGCACGCGCCGGATCGCAGGAAAGGGCCACAAGCATGTGCGGCTTAAAGTCTGGTTGGCCGCGGAGCAGGGCTTTGAGGCGCACATCGCCGGCCTCTAAGGTGAGCACCGTTGTTCCACCTAAAGGTTCTGTCTGGAAAACTGAAGCTGGTTTTCCTTTTTGCTTTGAATCCCAATGGGCCACTTTCAGGTCTTCCGGCCTGATGCCAATGGTTTTCGCGTCGTTTGGAAGTGTCTTGACTGGCAGCAGCAAAGAACCTTCCGCAAAACTCACAGTCTGATGATCATTATTCGGCACCAGCAGATTGATCGCAGGTGAACCCAGTAATCGCGCCACTGCAATGTTGGCGGGCTTGCGGTAGATTTCATCTGGTGTGCCAATTTGTTTAATTTGTCCATCCACCAGAATTGCCATGGTGTCAGCCACTGACATGGCTTCTTCTTGGTCATGCGTTACGTAGATTAGAGTGCGACCTAGCTCTCGCTGTATCCGCTTTAGTTCTACGCGGGTTGACTCACGCAAGCGCGCATCCAGCGCTGAGATAGGATCATCCATCAGGCAGGCAACGGGATCGCGCACCAAGGCGCGGGCAATGGCAACGCGCTGCCGCTCTCCGCCCGAGAGCTGGCTCGGAGGCTTATGCAAAATATGGGTGATGTGCAGCTTCTTCGACACATCATTAAGGCGTTCCTCAATATCCTTTTGAGCCATGTTGCGCTCGACCAGCGGGAAGATGACATTTTCCTTTGCCGACATGTGCGGGAAGAGAGCGAGATTCTGGAATACCATTGCGATATTGCGCTCACCTGGTCCCAATCGGTTAACAGACTGGCCATCGATCAACACTTCACCACTGTCGGGAGTTTCAAGTCCAAGGAGGATTCGCAAAATAGTTGTCTTGCCCGAGAGCGGTGGTCCGAACAAACAGAAGAACGCATTGTCCTTCACCGTGAAAGACACATCATCTAATGCCAAGGTTTTGCCATAGCGTTTGGAGACGTTGCGGAAGGCAATCTCAGCCATGAGCAGCCTCCATGCCAATTCGCACACCGCTTGTTCCATCAAAAAGCAGTACATGTTCAGGCTTCAATGTGAAATTCAAAGTTTTGCCAACAGTCACGGGCGTCTCATTGTCAAACACGGCCTTCATCGAAAGGCCTTCGCCAAGATGCACAATAGTCCGTGCGCCAATGCGTTCGGTAAATGTAATTGGAAGAGAAAGGTCATCGGCCTTCGTACCAACCGTAATATTCTCTGGTCTGAATCCGTACCATACTTCGCTGTTGCGGCTTTTGAGATTTGAAGCCAGCGCTGGTGGAAGGATCGGCGATTTGCCAATTGCTCCCAAGTTAATCCGCAGGCCCTGTTTGGTTTCGGTGGGCGTTCCTTTAACAAGATTCATCCCAGGTGAACCAATGAAAGTGGCAACGAATGTGTTGACAGGGTTGTTGTAGACTTCGAGTGGTGTACCAACTTGCTGCAATACGCCGTGATCCATCACAGCAATCCTGTCCGCCATCGTCATCGCTTCCAGCTGATCATGGGTCACATAGACCATGGTCTGCTTGAACTGCCGTTGTAGCTGTTTGAGCTCGGTGCGCATTACTGCTCGGAATGCTGCATCAACATTTGACAGGGGTTCATCGAGCAGAAAGATCGCGGGTTTAAGAATAGCTGACCTGCCGATCGCCACACGTTGTAAAATGTTCACCGAAAGCTTGTCGGCCTTGCGATCTAACAACTCAGTAAGTTGCAGAAAATCTGCCATCTCGGCCACTTTTTTATTTACTTCTGCAGTCTGGGCACGCTGCATAGTGGGACCATAAGCCAGGTTTTGACGTACTGTCATATGGGTGAAGATGGCATAGTTCTGGAATACGAAACCGACATTACGTTTTCCCATAGGCACACCCGCCATGTCACGGTCGCTAAAATGGATGGAGCCGGAGGAGGGCTCCTCCAGACCTGCAATCATATTCATGGTTGTGGATTTGCCACAGCCGGAAGGTCCGAGAATGGCCATAAACTCACCATCGGCAATATCGAGATCCATGGTCTTCAGAGCGGTAAAAGCGCCGAAACGTTTCACCAGATTGCGAAGGTGTATGGCGCTCATGCCGCAACCTCTATGGCGAGTGCGAGACGTTTCATCGCATAGACCGCAACAACAGACAGCACGACCAAAATGAACAAGGCCAAGGCCGCGACATAACCCCAGATAAGATCTTGAGTAGTGACTTTGTAGAAATAGACAGAAATCGTTTCCGTGGCTGTGCCAGGCCCGCCACCCGTCATAATGTAGAGCGTATCGAATATCTTGAAGTTTTCGATCAGCCGGATCGACAACGCGATAATCATGATGGTTTTCATGCGCGGGATAACAATGGTGATAAAGCGCTGCCTTGCACTGGCTCCCAAAAGCGTAGCAGCTTTAATCTGATCCTCAGGAACACCCGCAAGACCCGCGAGCAGGATCAGGAACATCAATGGTGTCCATTGCCAAATGTCGGCAATCATCACGGCAATCATTGCGTATGTGGTGTCTGACAGCCACGCAATGCTGACTGTGGATCCTGTAAGTGTTGACAGGATATGATTGATCGGACCCGTCGACTGGAACAACATATAGAACATGTAACCCGCAACTGCTGGCACAACCATCATCGGCATAAGCAGGATAGAGTAAAAAATCTTTTTGCCACGGAATTCATCGACAAAGAGCGTGGCAAGGGCAAGTCCAAGCAGGAACTCAGCTGGAACACACACCAACATCACCAAACCCGTGCGCCTGAGGGCTCCCCAAAAACGACCGTCTTGGAGAAGATCAAAATAATTGGCGAAGTTGTTCCAGAAACCATAGGCCATCCACCAATTTGCACCTGAAAGCGGCGACCAATCGGTCAGACTAATGTAGATCTGCATCAGAGTTGGGAACACCGCGATGAAGAGGACCAGAAGCTGTGCCGGCAGTGTTAGCTTAAAGCCAAGACTTGCGGCCTGTTTTGCAGAGTCTGGTTGGAGCGAAGCGCCACTCATTGTTTGAGCGCTCCAAATGTGAGGCCACGCACCAGATGTTTCTGGATGGCAATTCCAAGGACAAGCGGTGGTATGGCTGCTATCAACCCTAGAGCCGCTTTAGCGCCATAGAGCTGTCCTGTCATGCTGGAAGAGAGTGAGGCCATATAGACTGGTATTGTCACCCATTCACGCGAAGTGAGCAGCAAGGCAATCAGATAGTCAGACCAGTTCATGATAAATACAAACAGGGCTGCACTAGCGAGTGGCGCACGCATCATAGGCAAAGTAATACGCGTGAATACACGCCAGCGCGAACAACCTTCAACCAAGGCTGCCTCTTCAATCTCGCGCGGCATGTCATCAAAAAAAGTTTTCATCAACCAAAAGGCAAAAGGTAGCGTGACGATGCCATAAACCAATGCCAAGCCGAACCACGTGTCATTGAGGCGGAGAAATGCCCACATGATCATGACGGGGATCATCACAGCCATTGGTGGAAAAATCCGAAGCTGGATCAGGGCCAAAGGCAGGTTTTTGCCAGCACCAAAACGCGAAAGCCCATAGGCCGCAGCCGTACCCGCCGAGATCGCAATGAGGGTACCAAAAATTGAAGAAAGAAGTGAGGCAAGAATTGGCTTGGCTGCCGTCTTCTCAAGAGCAACAATCAGACTTGTATCAGATTGACCAAATATAAAATTGAAATTAAATAGCGTTGGATGCTTGGGCCACCATGTGAGATCTGCTCCCGTGGCGGACCATTCGCCAACAGGCTTGAAAGCCATAGAGGCCATCCAAGCAATGGGGATCAAGGCCACCACCAGCGCCAACGCGATCATCGCATAGCGAAAAACTTCAAAGGGAATTGATTTCTTCATTACAAAAATCCAAAAGGAACGCGCAGTTTAAAAGTAACGCCACGCGCTCCTTGTTTTCGTCACATGGTATCGGTGAGTGTGGGCCACGCTGCCTTGTTAGCCTTAATGGCTTCCAGCAACTTGTCTTCACCTGTGCGCCGCGCAATCTTTTTCCACTCTGTTTCTGTGTCCGCCATTGCCTGTTCAGGCGTTTTGGCCTTTGTGAGAGTGGCCACCAGATTTTCATCTAACGCATTGTGGAAAGCAGTAGCACCCGGATAGTTGATCGTCGGAACCGTGCGCTTCACAGTCTCACGCACCACATCCATGTGGTAGGCATGATAAGTCTGGCGCACCAGCGGATCGGAGAAATCCGAGATGTGGAATGGATCAAAGTAGCCGCCTGGATTTGCCGTCATCCAAGCATAGATGCGGCTGGAGCCCAGCCATTGCAGTAACAGGTAACAAAGCTCTGGATTCTTGGCTTGGATCGAAACTGTAGCTGAGAGATTATACCACAACACTGAGCGGCTGATCAGCTTGCCATCGATCTCACGACCAGGCGGCAACATTGAACCAATCTTACCTGTTACAAGTGAGTCTTTATTGGCCGCATTATCGAGAAACTTCGGCAAGTTGGAGAAGGCACATGTCATCGCAGCGCCTGCTTTAGCAAAGTTTCCATATTGCTCTGCCCAGCCCCATGAAATTGCATCGGGTGATTTGTAGGAGAGCGAGTCCCTATATTCTGTGGTCGCTGCAATGCCCGCTTGCGAATTGATCAGTGGGCTCCCATCATCTCCGAAAAGGTACTGATTGGGGTTGCCCATGGATGTGAAGCGTTGATACCAGTTGGTATAGCCCCAACCCTGATTGCGCAAGTCAGTGGAGCCGAACAAGCCTTTGTCTGGCCGATAGAAATAAGCTGCCGTTTCGTCAAGCTGCTTCCAAGTCTTGGGCGGCGCAAGATCGCGGCCAGTCTTTTCCTTGAATGCTTTTTTCTCGGCCTCATCGTTGAACAGATCTGTGCGGTAAACCCAAGTCTGGAAATCGCCGTCGAGCGACACGCCATAAGTTGAACCACGATATTGGTTGAGAAGCGACACGCCTTGTTGACCGTTGATATAGCCCCGTTCTGGATCGTCCCATTCTGGCTTATGCTTGGCCACATATTCATCAAGATTGGCAATGCCACCAGTTTCAGCCAAGTCGCCTAAGCGGTTCCATTCCACGGCGTAGATGTCATAAGCGCCGCCTTTGGTGGAAATATCCTGCATTGTTTTGGTAAATTCCTGGCCATTAGGGACGCCAACAATTTCCAACGTGATACCAGTTTCCTTTTCCCACAGATCTTTTACCGAAGGAGCACCATCGGGAAAGGGCTTGGCGATTTGGCCAATGGAACCATCAGAAAGAGCAAGCACGATTTTCGAAGGCCCGCCAGCAGCTTTAATGGCCTTGGCTGCCTCAATCGCACGGGATTCTGGTGTGGCTGATCCATATTGGTAGCGCTCTGCACCGTCAAATCCTGTAGGGCCTCCAACCATATCTTGCGCCAATTTATCCGCTGCAAAGGCGCGCCCCGGACGAATAAAGCGGGGTCCGATACCCGTTGCGACAGCACCAAAGCTCAAAGCCGCTGTGCTGGTTGTCAAAAGTTTACGCCGAGTCATCCTCAAAGATGAATTCATGATGTTCCTCCCTTTCGGAGATCAATTCTTTTTGACGTCTCCGTTGATTCAAATTGACGTAATAAGAAATCAACGTCAATACTTAAAAAGATCAAAACAAATCAAAATCAATCATTTTGTTGGATTTTGCATGGTTTTATCGTCGAAGGTATTTAAAATGATTGGTTTTGATTTGTTTTGGGAATAGGTAATGATGAGGGGAAAGTCAGTTTTCTGCTGTATGCCTGAAATTGAATCACTCACTCGGTTGGGGTGGTTACGTATCTCGGCGTGTTTACGGCTTAAAAACAAAAATGAGGGTAGTGCACGGTTCTGTGATGAAGGTAACAATTGTTGAAGTAGCCCAAGCGGCTGGAGTTTCCATAGCTACCGTTGACCGTGTCCTGAACAACCGGCCTGGCGTTAAAGCTCGCACGTTCAATCTCGTTTTGGAAGCGGCCCGTCGCATTGGTTACGTGACCGATTCTGATCATCAGACTGCGCAAAGAAAATTCTTTGAGCCGGTTAAGTTGAAATTCATTCTGCCAGTGGGGACCAACCAGTTTAGCCGAACGCTCCACGACAACATTTTATCGTTAGCAAAAGGTCGCGAGGGCATCGATGTTCAGGTTACGCCTTTGGACAGTATCAATCCGGAATTGCTGACCAGGGAAATCAGAAATTTAGGGCCAGATATTCAAGGCCTCGGCATTGTTGCATTGGATCATCCCAGTGTGCGCGAGGCGATCCGTGCCTTAGCGCCACGCAACATCAAAGTGGTCACTCTCGTTTCAGATATCCATCAAGTTTCGCGGATCGCTTATGTGGGAATCGACAATCGCGCTGCGGGTCGGCTTGCGGGCTATCTCGTGCGGCGATTTCTGGGCACGAATGACAATGGTAAAGTTGCCCTATTCACGGGTTCTTTGGCTTATCGTGGCCACGAAGAGCGGGAGATGGGCTTTCGTAATATATTGTCTGAAGAATCTCCTTCTCTCCAAGTTATCCAGTTACGCGAAATTATGGATGACGAAGATCGCGCCTATGATGAAGCGAGCAGCCTGCTCGATGCTCATCCAGATGTGTTGGCGATCTACAATGTCGGTGCAGGCACGCCCGGTATCGCAAAAGCTCTCAAAGAGCGTAACTTGCAGCACAAAATTGTGCTCGTTGGTCATGAAGCAACACCCAGCGCACGCGAGCTTCTGCTCGATGGAACGCTTGATGCCGTGATAGACCAAAACCCGCGCGTTGAAGCGCGTGAAGCATTGAACATTCTCGAAAGCGCTGTCCGCAACCAGCAGGTCGAGGTCCATCCGCCGCGCCTGCAAGTGATCTTCAAAGAAAATATCCCAGAGCATTGATCAGTTTATTGTCTGGCCCCATAGTTTGCTTGAACCATAAACTCGGTCATGCACGTGTTTGTGCCTTTTTCCAATTGAGCTTCCGCATCACCTGCGGACAAGCGGACCTAACGCGGACATCGAAGAATCGACATAATTAACTCAAAGCAGCCGACCAACCAAAGGCAGGTTTGACCGAGTTTGCCTTTTTTGCGAGCCTTAAGCTAGGCTGATCAATGCGGTCCCGATGATGGCAAGCCCAGCTCCTGCCCACGCATTGGCCCGAGGCCTCTGTCTAGTTCTCAACCACACCATTGGTAAAATAACGATTGGCGTCATTGATGAGAGCGTGGAAACAAGGCCGACATTGCCGGATTTCAATGCCCCCATCAAAAGTGTCATCCCTAATGTTGTACCAAAGAAGGCTGAGATGACTGCCACTCCTAGGTCGGCTTTCTGAATGGGTTTGGTTTGGTGACGCACCGAGGGCAGAACAAGCAGGGCCCAAAAGAAGATCACAGCCAATCCTAATCGAACGGCCATCGCGGCGAAAGGCTCAACCCCTGAAGCCATAGCTGGGCGCGCAAACAGGCTGCCAAGGGCCTGGCCGAAAGCCGTGATTACGCCCAGCACAATACCAATGGCCGACGGACGAGACGGTTCAGACTTCGCAAGATCAGTTTGTTTTATGTGGGAAAGCAGGATTTCAGAGACTTGAGTGTGTCGAGGATAATGGATCGCAATCATGATGCCCAAAACTATTGCGACAAAGCCCAGACCTTGCATCAGCCGAATTGTTTCCCCGAAAGTGAGATAGGCCAAGACCAAGGCAAAAGGCGACGTGA
>JANYGE010000194.1 GCA_025362535.1 Hyphomicrobiales bacterium | reverse complement strand
CATATTCAAGCGTCTCCGCCATGCGCTGCGCCACAAACACCGCTTCAGCAGCCAACATCTCATCAATTTTGGCGGGAACCGTGGAGGTGTGGAGAATGTGATTGCGGTGGATATTTTCGGTGGGTTCATAGGCGGCAAAGGCACCATCAGTCCCCCGCGCGCAAATCACTGACATTTCCAGTTCGAAATTCACAAAACTTTCGAGAATCGAGGCCTGATTCTTCATGGCAGCCCAAGCGGGCTCCACATCAGCAGCAGATATTATCTTGGCCTGCCCCTTGCCATCATAGCCCATGCGCGTGGTTTTTAGCACAGCGGGCAGGCCAATGCGCTTTACGGCCTGTTGCAAATCAGCCAGTGAATTCACTGCCGCAAATTCTGCCGTCATCGCCCCCATCTCGCGGGCCAAGGTTTTTTCGGCAATCCGGTCCTGCGCCACTGCCAAAGCCTTTGAGCCAGGCCGCACCGGAACCAGCCGCTCCAAAAATGTGACGGCCGCAACCGGCACATTCTCAAACTCATAAGTCACCGCCTGAACCTGTGCCGCAAAAGCCGCCAGCGCTGCTTCATCGTCATAGGCCGCTATGGTGCGTGCCGCTGAAACTTGAAAAGCCGGACTATCCTTCTCCGGCGCGTAGATATGACAGTTGAGGCCCAGCTGGCCAGCAGCCAATGCCAACATGCGAGCGAGCTGCCCGCCGCCTAAAATGCCAATAGTTGATCCGGGAGGTAACGCGCTCACGATTCGTCCTTAGGCACAGAGGCAACCGAGGCTGTTTGCGTCTCGCGCCACGCCGAAAGCCGCGCCGACAAGTTCTCATCAGATAAAGCCAACACCGAAGCCGCAAGCAAGCCTGCATTAATCGCCCCCGGCTTACCAATCGCCAAGGTGCCCACGGGAATCCCGCCTGGCATTTGCACAATCGATAGAAGCGAATCCTGCCCACTCAAAGCTTTGGATTCTACGGGCACACCAAACACCGGCAAAATTGTCATTGCCGCCGTCATGCCTGGCAAATGTGCTGCCCCACCAGCCCCAGCAATAATTACTTTAAATCCAGCGGCCTTGGCACCGCGGGCAAATTCATACAGCCGTTCTGGGGTGCGGTGCGCTGAAATAATCTTCGCCTCATGCGCCACACCCAATGCATCGAGAATCTCGGCGGCATGTTTCATTGTGGCCCAATCAGATTGGCTGCCCATAATAATAGCGACGGGTGTGGTCACAGTTCCAACTCTCTTCATGCAATAATATCAGGAATAAGCATATTCTCGATTTGTAAAATCTTGTCCTTAATGCTCAGCTTCATCTTCTTCAAGCGCTGCAATTGCAAAGGGTCTGCCTTGCCAGAAGCTTCGAATGCCGCAATGGCATGATCAAGATCACGATGCTCTTGGTATAAATTATGCAATTTTGAACGTAGCTGAACTTCTTGCAACGTATCCATAAAATTTACCTCAAAGCCTCAATTAAAAAATCAACTATGCCCTTGTGAAGCAATCGACAAGCCCCCAAATATATGTCATCTTCCTGTTACAAACATATGAAGTGTTTGTGCGTAGGTTCCCTTAACTCTTTGGAGGTTGGAATGAGCCTGAAAAACCACCTGAACGAACTTTTATCGAAACATCGCGCTATGGAAAAAGAGCTGGCGGAAGCCATGGCCCATCCGGCCACAACTGATTCGCAACTCGCTGAAATCAAACGCCGAAAACTCAAGATTAAAGACGAAATTACCAACGTCGAACGCCAAGTGAACATGGCGGCTTAGGGCTATTTTGCGGGCTGGATCAAATCCCAGCCATTGCCGTAAAGATCATCAAACACTGCAACGGTGCCATAAGGCTCAGAGCGCGGTGCTTCCCTGAATTTAACGCCTGCGGCCAGCATCCTCCCGTGGTCGCGGGCGAAGTTATCTGTATTCAAAAAGAAAGCCACTCGCCCGCCTGCTGCATTGCCGATGGCGGCTGATTGCTCTGGTCCTTCAGCTTTGGCCAAGAGCAACTTTATACCACCCGCATCAATCAGCACCCAGCGCTTGCCCCCGCCCATATCGGTATTTTCAATAAGATCAAAACCAAGCGCAGTCTTGAACCAGAGAATTGCCTCATCATAGTTGCGAACCAGAAAAGTGATGGTGGCAAGACTGGAGCTCATGCCAATGCCACATAATCAATTTCTAAAAACTTGGCCACTTCTGGAATCCAGCGCCCTTGCACGAAGGCCACATGGTCTGGATGCGTGTTGTAAAAATCATAGGCCGCTTGATTAGCAAACTCCATCGAGAAGCCAAAACTAAAGTCGTTCTTTGGGCTCACCTGCGAAAGCTTCTCAAATTTCTCAACGCCAGGAATAGCGATCAAAATATCTGCGGCCTTCAGGAAGGCCGCTTCGGCTTGCGAACCCTTGGGATGGTTCAATCTAAACACAACGGTGTGGCGGATCATGGTAAGCTCTCCTTTGAATGATATCGCGTATTTGCCAAAAACAATCCAAACGCCAAAACCAAAAATGCTGTGGCCACATAGAATGCAATGTTAGGTGAAACTATCGGCGCCCCGGGCAATAAAAAATAACCAAACATCTGGCTGAACACCACAGTGCCAACCAACATGGCCAAGCTTTGGGCGCTGGCAAGACCACCTTGCATTTCACCTTGCGCATCGGCGGGAACTTCTTTGGACATCATGGCTGTGAGCATCGGATAAACAAAACCTTCCGGCCCATGGACCACAAGCAAAATAAGAACCAGAGTAAAATTGCCAACCAAGCCATAGCCCAGCATAGCAACCACAGCTGTGACTAAGCCAATCAAAGCCATATTCCATTCCCCCCATCTCTTGACAGTCCAGTCTGAGAGAAGGCCCTGAAACGCCGCATTGATCAACCCGAAGGCCGCAAGTGTGATGCCAATGGTGGCGGCACTCCAACCAAATTTCGCCACACCCCAGAACGGCCATATGGCCGGATAGATCGCCGTGGCAAAGAAATAAATCACCATCACCACACACAAAGGCATAACACCTTTGTAAGTACCAAAAACTCTAAACGTAACAATCGGATTGGCGCGGCTGAGTTCAAAGGCGCGGCGTTTATCTGCGGGCAACGTCTCCGGCAAAATGAAATACCCAAAGATCAAGTTGATCAGTGAAACTGCCGCCGCCACGAAGAACGGCACACGCGTTCCGAACGTGCCAAGCAACCCACCAATGGCAGGACCAATCACAAAGCCCAAGCCAAACGCGGCACCCATCATCCCAAAAGCCTTAGCGCGACCTTCAGGTGCCGTGATATCCGCAATAAACGCATTGGCTACAACATAAGAGGCACCACAAAATCCGGCCAACAATCGTCCGGCAAACAGCCAAGGCAGGTTGGGGGCCAGAGCCATAATCATATAATCAACCAACAAGCCCGCAACGGCCAAAAGCAGCAAAGGTCTGCGCCCATAGGCATCAGATAAATTTCCCATCGTCGGGCCAAACAAAAACTGCGTCACCGAAAATGCTGCAAACAACCAACCCCCAATGAGTGAAGCATGAGCCACATCCATATGGCCGACCTCTTGAATCAAAGAAGGCTGCACCGGAATGATCAAGCCAAAGCCCACCATATCGAGAAGCACAGTGATAAAAACAAATGTAATGGCATGTTTGCTTGTGGGTGCGGCAGTCAAATGAAAATCCTACTCTGTTGATTCTGCTAATTATCAGCTATTCAATTTTTATGACACTGACTTCCCCTTCGCGGGCCCGCTGGGCCGTTTTCACAATATTCATGTTACATGGCACTTTAATTGGGTCTTGGGTGCCGCATGTGCCACTGGCCAAAGACCGTCTTGATCTCGGCCCAGGCATACTTGGTCTGGCCTTATTGGCCATCGCTGGTGGCGCAGTTTTCGCAATGCCCATCACCGGAGCATTGATTAATCGTTTTGGCAGCGCACGCATCACCCTGGTGACAGGCGTACTCTTTGCCCTTACATTCGCTGGCCCCACATTGGCTCCCACATTTTTAACATTTGTTATAGGTGGTTTTGCAATGGGAGCAGGCATCGGCAGTTTGGATGTCAGCATGAATACCCATGGCATCGCGGTTGAAAAAGCCCTGAAGCAACCTATCATGTCAGGTCTACATGGAGCATTTAGTCTTGGTGCGATGATTGGCGCATTTGGTGGCGGAGCTTTGGTGCAACAGTTTGGACCAGTGGTGCAGGTCGCAATCTTGAGCAGCGCTGTTCTTGCTCTGCATCTAACCGCATCGCAATTTTTATTGTCGAACGCGCTCGATAAAGGTCTCTCGACATCACATTTCGCAATGCCCACCAAAGCCACAATCGGTCTTGGTCTCTTATGCTTCTTCGCCTTGATGATTGAAGGTTCGGTAATGGATTGGGGAGCCATCATGATGCGCGATAAATTTATGATCGACTTGGGCTTGGCTGCACTTGCATTTGGTTTCTATCAGGGCGGCATGGCGGTAACACGCCTGAGCGGAGATTGGGGCCGTCAAAAATTTGGCGCTGTCAATCTCGTCACCTTCAGCGCTGTTCTGGCAGCGGTTGGAACCACCATAGCCTTGCTCTCTCCTTCACCCTATCTCACCTTCGCGGCTTTCGCATTTGCTGGCTTGGGCGTGGGCAATCTGGCGCCAGTGCTTCTTGCGGGCGGCGGCAGATTGGAGCCGGAAGCCCCGGGGCGTGGCATCGCTGCCGTCACCACACTGGGCTATGCGGGCTTTCTTTTAGGCCCACCCCTGATCGGATTTGTGGCACAAGTCACCAACTTGCCATTGGCACTGGGGCTCACCGTG
>JANYGE010000186.1 GCA_025362535.1 Hyphomicrobiales bacterium | reverse complement strand
GCTGTGAGCAATTGTTTGCCGATGGAACCCATCGTGGCAACGCGGGCTTTCTCTCCATCGCCTTGATCAGAAATTGCATCGAGATTGATCACAAGCGCAATATCCAATTCATATTGCGCAGCAATCTCATGCAATCGAGGTGCGGCAGCTCGTGCGCCCGCTGAGCGATCCTCTTCGTCAGAGACCGCAATGAACAGAAGTGTTGCATCACCGTGATAGGCCTCAGTAGCAGAAAGCCCCGCTGCCAAACCCGCCTTCATATCAAGCAACCCACGACCCGGCAAAAAATCACCCGATTCAAAATCATGCAGAGCCTGAGAATTTTCACCGCTGATTTTCAACTTCGCAATAATTTCTGGCAATAGCTTTTCACAATCGAAGGCCAAGGATTGTAAGTCGCCATAGCCATCAATCGGCACCACATCAAAATGCCCGGTGAGCACAATGGTGCGATGGCTTCTGCCACGCTTTAAAGCAAACACATTGCTGCGCGCAGCACTATCACCAAGAATGGGTTCAATCCAAACAGATTCAAAACCTGCAAGATAATCAGCAAGGCGCAAGGCAAACTGGGCTTCATCGGTGCTGCCAGTCACACTTGGCCAAGATGTAATTTCGAGCGCAATCGCGCGCGCCCGTGCCGCCAGATCATTCCTCATGCAAAATGCGCATCATGGGCGAGCACGGCATTGAGCAACACCTGCGCACCTGCCCCACATTCTTCCAACGTGGTTGATTCAGATTCATTGTGTGAAATGCCCCCAAGACAAGGAACAAAGATCATCGTGGTCGGCGCCACCCGCGCAATATAAGCCGCATCATGCCCCGCACCCGATGCCATATCGCGCGATTTATATCCAGCTTGGCTTGTGCCCATCCGCACACACTCAATTAACTCTGATGCAAATTTCACCGCGGGGGATTTCCAAATACATTTCTCTTCAAACGTAACTTTAGTATCTGCCGCAATCTTCGGCAGGGCCTCTCGCATCGCCGCTTCCATTCTGTCCAAAATCTTTTCATCAGGATGGCGAAGATCAACCGTGAAAAACACTTCACCCGGAACCACATTGCGGCTGTTGGGTCTGTTCTCAATTAAACCGACAGAAGCCACACCCGGCAAATGCGTTATGCCCACATGGTCAATCGCATCAATCATCCGCGCCGAAGCCAGTAAAGCATTTTTGCGAAGCCCCATCGGGGTGGCCCCCGTGTGGCTTTCTTGGCCCGTCACCGTCACTTCATACCAGCGCATGCCTTGCACACCCGTCACCACGCCAATCATTTTTTCTTCTGCTTCTAAAATTGGCCCTTGCTCAATATGAAGTTCAAACATTGAACCAAATTTAATCGCCCCCGCCTTATGCTCACCCTTATAGCCAATGCGGACGAGCTCATCGCCAAGCTTAAGGCCGGCACGATCTTCACGCGAATAGGCAAACTCTGGCGTAAACACGCCAGCGTAAACCCCTGAACACAACATCGCAGGAGAAAAACGCGAGCCTTCCTCATTGGTCCAATTCACAATCATGATGGGTGCATTGGTTTCATAATCCATTTGCACCATGGTGCGCAGCGCTTCCAGAGCGCCCAGCACACCGAGCACACCATCAAATTTTCCACCCGTGGGCTGCGTATCCAAGTGTGAACCCATGGCAATCGGCAACAAGTCTTGGCGTTTACCAGGCCGCGTTGCAAACATATTGCCCACTTCGTCAACTTGCACAGAACAACCTAGTTTTTCACACTCAGCCTTAAACCAATCGCGCACGCGCTTATCTTCATCAGAAACCGTGAGCCGCTTGATGCCACCCTTTGGCGTTCCACCAAATTGAGCCGTAAACATAAGATCATCCCACAGCCGCTGCGGATTGATGGTGAGATTGGTTTGCGAGGTCATATGGGTCTTGTCTCACATGGGGGGTTCGCGCGAAGCCAGATGTGGGGCATATAAGGAAAGATCAGCCGGGCCTAATCTTTCAGCGGCGGAATTGCATTGATGCCAATAGGGGTAGATCAGCGGCAGCAAACTCACATCATCCAGCTTCTTGCGTTCATCGGCAGAAAGCACCAGAGAAGCCGAAGCCAAATTATCTTTAAGCTGCGTCTCATTGCGCGCTCCCACAATAATGGAAGCCACACCTGGCCTGCCTGCAAGCCAAGCCAGAGCCACTTGTGCTGCGGAAACACTATGCGCCTCACCCACAGCAACCAGCGTATCAATAATTTTATAAAGCCGCTCTTGATCGCGGATCGGCGGTTCGCTCCAGCCCGCCAAATGGCGCGACACTTCGGGCGAAGAATTCCGGCGGAACTTTCCAGATAAAAGCCCACCCGCAATCGGGCTCCACACTTGAATGCCCACACCTTGATCCAATGCAATCGGCATCAATTCATATTCGGCTTCACGCGCTTCAATCGTGTAGTGAATTTGCTGCACCACAAATTTTTCAAAATTGTGCTTATCCGCCGCCATCATGCATTTCATAATGTGCCAGCCAGAGAAATTCGAACAGCCAATATAGCGCACCTTGCCCTGCTTAACGAGCGTGTTGAGCGCCTCCATCGTCTCATCAACAGGCGTCATACCATCCCATTCATGCAGAAAATAAACATCAATGTGATCGCGCTTCAAACGCTTCAAGCTGGCTTCTGCTTCATGGATTATATGAAAGCGCGAAAGTCCCTGTTCATTCGGACCCGCCCCCATGCCAAAGCGCACCTTTGTGCCCACCAACATCTGATCGGATTTGCCCTTGAGAACTTCGCCCAAAGCTTCTTCCGATTTGCCCGTTGTATAAGCATTTGACGTGTCAAACATATTGACACCAGCATCAATGGCAATATCCACAAGGCGTTGCGAGTCTTTGAGCGAAACACTCCCCGCCATACCAAAGAATCCTTCACCCGAAAAATTCATCGTGCCCAATGTGTGCAGCGAAACTTTAAGACCTGATTTGCCAAGTTGACGATATTGCATATGCGTTCTCCCAATTTATAAGGAGTAAAGCAAATCCAAGCTGAACACACAACGGCAGGACACGACAATTTAAGCCGCAGGTGTTTTAGGATAGGTAATAAAGAAGGCCCAAACTGAATAGCCAAAGAAGGCCGCAGCAATCACAGTCCACATCCCGTCATTAGACCACAGCTCAACCCCGAACCATATTGCCGTGGTTGCAACAATAGCAACCCGCCGCCACAGGGGTTTGTAAAATGGATGAGAGTTGACGTCCATGTTCATGGGCAGAAACTAACCCCATCAGGCGAGATAAAGCAATCAACTTGTCGCTGCCACTTTGTAACCAGGTAACTTTGCAGCTTCAGGGGCGGAAGCAAGCGCCAATGCTTTTTTCACAGTTCCGGTGAAATCCGCATTTAAGGCTTTAAGCTTGATCTGGTGTCGAAAATAATCCGCCCAAGCAAATTCCATATAGGGTGTGAGAGTTTTATTGAACCCGCCTTCTTGGCGCACTACACCAGCCAAGCTGCGATAAGGATCATCTTCCATATCCAATAGATCATCAGGAATATCAGAAATTTTACGACGCTTGCCTTTACCATCAAACGGATGCACCCAAGCTTTGCCTTGCATGGTTGTCCAGAATTCTGGCAATGCCAATTTTGAGAGATCAGCCTCAACTATCACGGGAGCCGTTTTAAAACCTTCCTTCATTAAGGCACAACCCAAATGATGATGATCAATAATATGGATTTCGTCATTCGGCCCAAGCACCACACGTAAAGGGTTGGCCAGAATAAAATCCACCAATTCCTGTGGCTTGCCCTCACGCTCGCGCAAGCCCTTACGTTTCATTTTAACGAGGCGCTTGCCCACTGCAATTTGCGTGGGCCGCAACAGCTTCACCGCAATGCTTTGCACTGTCATGGGCTCAATCCTTCATGCGTTTGGGTTCAGTGTCGTCAATGTCTTCGGGCAGTTTGCGCACCGCTTCAATGCGATGTTCAATATAATGAAAAACGCTGTTGCCAATAATCACCAGCACTGTTGTTTCAGCAGCCAGCATTAAGCGACCAAACCCAATCAAGCATCCCACTGCCGCCACGCACCAAACGGTGGCCGCCGTGTTAAGTCCACGAATGCGCAGTCCATCACGTAAAATCACGCCGCCTGCCAAAAAGCCAATCCCCGTCGCCACCTGCGCTAAAACCCGTGCTGCGCCATCACCACCCAGTTCAAGACCTGCGATCACAAAAAGGGCGGCACCAAAGGCCACCATGCCATCCGTATGTGGCCCCGCCACATGGCCACGCCAGCGCCGCTCAAACCCAATGGCCCCACCAAGCAGCAGAGCTAAAAACAGCCGAAGGAGAATATCAAAATCTTGCATGGCCAAAGCCTAGCGCTTTTTCACCAGCTGCAACAAGTCATCGTCCATTACAAATGGTTAAACTCACATCTCCCAGTCAAGAACCACAATCCCGTCAATGCCACCCACTGCGGCCGCAACAATCATTGCTCCGACTTTTTGGTGAGCCGGATGTGGCAAATAAGCATCACGCGCTGCTGCGTTTTCAAAATCAACAGTGAAGCCGTGGGTGAACCCACGCTGCAACCCTTCAGGGCTTTGGTCTATTCCTGTGGTAATTGAGACAATACCTAAGATTTGCGATTGCAAGTTTTTAAGCGCCACAAAAATAAAAGCCGCATCAGCGGTATCCCGAAGCTTCAACAAAACAACATGGCGGATCATGGAACACACCTCTTATTCTTTCCCGTCATTCCGGCGAAGGCCGGAACCGGGCTTCATCTTCAACCAAAGTTGCAATTGGATCAATCTCGTCGTGCAAGTCGCGCCATTCGGGATTCATCGCTTCGATAATACGAAATTTCCAAGCCCGATGCCAGCGCTTCAACAATTTTTCACGCGTAATGGCCTCTTCCATTGAATGAAAATGCGCATACCAAACCAGCCTGTCTAATTCGCGATCCGCCGTGAAGCCTTCATAGCGTTTGTTCTTGTGGTCCCAAATCCGCTGCCACAGATTGCTGGTCACACCCACATACATGGTGCCGCGATGCAACTTGGCCATAATATAAGCCGCTGGCTGCTTTTCGATGCGTTCAAACATCCCAACTCTCCGTCATTCCAATATAGCACTGTCATTCCGGCGAAGGCCCTATTCAGCCATTTCCACCCCCACACTCCGTCATTCCGGCGAAGGCCCTAGTTAGTCATCTCCGCCCTCACACCCCGTCATTCCGGCGAAGGCCGAAACCGGGCTTTCTTACATCGCCATTATCACAAAAGCCCAACCACGGCCTTCGCCGTGGTGACGGAGTGTAGGGAGATAAGTGAACTGTAACCGAAATATTTTTTAAGTATCACGACCTTCGAATTTGCTGCATAGCCACGAATTTTTAAATAACGATAATCGGTTTGGAGTTTCGTCTGCAACGCCAGCCGACTCCATCTGCAAAAGACAATTTTGTTCCAAGATTGTCGGCAGTGAGGTCGATTCGTAGAGTAACTGATGATGCCGGGCGTACCAAAAAAGTCGCTGCACTCTTGCAAAAATTACAA
>JANYGE010000183.1 GCA_025362535.1 Hyphomicrobiales bacterium | reverse complement strand
GATTGCAGTTGCACCAGATTGGTCTTTTAAAAATTTTTTCATGCGAACGCTCCTTTTTTTATTAACAGTATACTTCCCCAGACCCCGCCTCAGCGCGGTTTCCGGTAGGTATGTGTTAACAATAACTTAACCCACTTAACGAGGGTTGAAATTAATAGGTGCAATTCGATCTATCGCCTTTTGCGCTGCCAAAACAGTGTGACGTAGTTAAAATGTACAGGCGGCGTAAAAAAAGGCGCCGCAAAGCAGCGCCCTTCTAATCTCTTTCGAGTTCGTCGATTACTTACCGATAGCTGTACCGATTGTAGCAAACTTAGTAATCAAGTTGGTGGTGATGGATGGCATTGCAGCGAGCAGCGCAACTGACATAGCGGCAGCGATGAGGCCGTATTCGATTGCAGTTGCACCAGATTCGTCTTTCAAAAACTTGTTCATTTTATCTCTCCGTTAAATGTTATTAGCAGCACCTATCCGGTGGGCCTCGCCAAATGCTTGGTTGCCAGTGGATATGTAGCCAACATAACCCAGACGTGTTAATTAGTTTTGGTTTCGATAGTTTCAATTTTATCGATTTAGGATAGTGCCGCGGTGTTTCTTCAAGAATGGTAAATAAAATGGAAACGGGCCGAAATATGTCCACTCAACTTGATCTCACTCCAGCCGATAGCTTTGCCTTCACTGCCGGTGCAGGCGAAGTGTTGCTCTTAGCTTGTGGGGCTTTGGCGCGCGAGATCATTGACCTTATTGAGCAAAACAAATGGCAAGCCTTCGATGTGCAATGCCTGCCCGCCAAATGGCACAATACGCCGCAGTTCATTGTGCCAGCGCTGCGTGAGAAAATTCGCGAGAACCGCAAAGACTATAAAAAGATTTTCGTACTCTACGGCGATTGCGGCACCGGGGGCCTCTTAGACGCCATGCTGGTGGAGGAGGGTGTTGAACGCATCCAAGGTCCGCACTGCTATGCCTTTTACAGTGGCAATCAGGCTTTCGCAGCACGCGGCGATGACGATATGCGAAGCTTCTTCCTCACCGATTACCTGGCGCGGCATTTTGATAAGTTAATGTGGCAAGGCTTGGGGCTGGATAAACACCCAGAACTGCGTGACGATTATTTTCAGCATTATGAGAAGGTGGTTTATTTAGCGCAGATCAAAGATGCGGAACTGGAAAGCAAAGCCCAAGCCGCAGCTGTGAAGTTGGGCCTGGCTTATGAATATAGGTTTACTGGCTATGGTGAACTTGCCAGCGATATGCGAAATCTCGCTCAAGCAACACGATAAATTCAGCAATGTCATTTTTATCCAACCGTAATAATCTCATCGGTATCGCATCCTTATGTGCCGGAACATTTGTCTTCTCGCTCCAAGATGCAATCATCAAGTCTATCAGCGGTGAACACGCCGTCACTCTCGCTATTGTGCTCCGCACGCTCGTTTCATTTCCCGTTTTGTTGGTGATGGTTCACTTTGAAGGTGGGGTAAAATCATTATGGTCGCCCCATTGGCGTTTGCTGATTTTGCGCGGGCTCATATTGCTTGTGGCATACACATCTTATTTCATGGCCCTTCCAGCTTTGCCGCTGGCCGAGGCCATTGCTCTGTTCTTTATGGTGCCATTACTGGTAACAGTCATGTCTGGCCCCCTGTTGGGTGAGCATGTGAGCTTGGGGGCCTGGGCGGCAGTGGGCATCGGTTTGATTGGCGTCTTTGTCATCTTGCAACCCGGCAGTGCCTTGTTTGAACCCGCCGCTTTGCTCTCACTGATCAGTGCCATCACCTATGGTTTTTCCATGATACTGGCGCGCAAACATGGCAGCGATGTGCCATCAACCGTCATGGCCTTTTATCAAAATCTGGTTTACTTGGTGGGTGCTTCAGGCTTTGCCTTCACCGTCAGCTTGTTGAACATTCAGCCGCCCAGCCACCCGAGCCTCAACTTCCTTTTCCGCGCATGGGATTTGCCTTCGCTAAATGATACGGTGCTGATGGGAACCTGTGGTGTCATCGCTGCCTTCGGCATGACCTTGCTCACCCATGCCTATAGAAAGGGCCAAGCCAATATCGTAACACCCTTTGAGTATATTGGCATGGTGTGGGCTTGCATCTGGGGGTTCGCGTTTTTTTCTGAAGTGCCGCGCGCCACCACCTTTATCGGCATGGGGCTCATTGCGCTGGCTGGCATTCTGGCCTTGCGGGCAGGCGCCGAGGCCACGGCAAAGCCATGATGGAATATTTTTCAAAAACTGTCGTATTGTTTGATAAGACTGCGGATTGAACCCAAGGAGAGACCATGACCAAAACCGCTAAAGACTATCTCGAAGCCGCCAAGGCCGAAGTGCCCACCATTTCGAAAGAAGAAGCCACAAAATTGTTGGGACGCAAAGACGTTGTGTTTCTTGACGTGCGCGACGGCACCGAACTGCAAGCCACTGGCAAAGTGAAAGGTGCC
>JANYGE010000142.1 GCA_025362535.1 Hyphomicrobiales bacterium | reverse complement strand
TGACCGAAGATTTAGACTTAAGCTTCCGGGCGCAGCTGAAAGGGTGGCGGTTTGTTTTTGTTGAAGATATTACCACACCATCCGAATTGCCTGCCGACATCAGTGCGGTTCGTGTCCAGCAATTCAGATGGACAAAGGGAGCTGCTGAAACCGGACGCAAGAATCTGTTGCCGCTTTGGCGCTCACAGCAGCCGCTTGTTACGAAGATTCTTGGCACTTTTCACATGTTGAACAGTTTTGTTTTCCCAGCACTTCTATTCTTGAGCCTGGCCTTAATCGTGCTGCCCTTTTTTGAGAGCCGCGAAATTTATTGGCTCTTGTGGGCCCTTACGCTGGCGATGACGACAACGGCTTTGCTGGTCATTTACAGTTATGTTATCGCCAACACAGTGGGCAAACTCACCGGCACAGACAAAGGCGCAAAAAATGTGGTGCTTACCAGCGCTCTTTTCCTGCTGATCACCTCTGGCTTAAACCTGCATAATAGCTTGGCCGTGTTTCAGGGTCTTTTCGGCCATGCCACACCTTTTCTGCGCACCCCAAAGACCCATTCAAGAAACCAGAGTGTCTCCGCGGTGAGTGCGCGGCCCTCTTACTCTGAACACATTAAATTTGTTCCGATATTGATTGAAGCAGCCCTTGGTTTGATGTTTGCTTGGAGTGCTGTGCATTGCCATGGCACGCCATATTCATTCTTGGTCACTTCTTATGTGTTTTTTGCTGCGGGATATTTCATGATTGTATTCTTCAGTTTGAAAGAGATTTTTATGCGCAGGCGATCTGAAATATCTATGATCCTGCGCAGGGCTTGAGAACTGCTGTAAGGGAAATGCATATTTTTCTCGCGGTCTTAGACTGGCAAAATGACTGAATCGCTTAATTCAACGGCACTCATCACACCAAGTTTTCGCGGAGACTTTGCGCGCTGTGCTTTGCTTTGTAAAAGCATCGATGCTTTCGTCACGGGTTCTTGGCATCATTACATCGCCGTCGAAGAACAGGATTATGTGATGTTCAGGTCTTTCAACTCGGCGCGGCGCACGGTTTTAAAGATCAAGGATATCCTTCCAAGCTGGCTGCATCATTTAGGAATCATTCCGTTTTCCAATCGGCGCAGCCTTTGGTTTTCTTTTCGCACTGGCTGGTTGATTGGCTGGCATATCCAGCAACTGGTCAAGATTCAGATGGCGCTGAAAGTGCAGGATGCGTGCCTGCTCTATTGCGACTCTGATGTGATGTTTGTTCGCCCCTTTGATGTGAGCGCGCTTCAGCATGATTATAAATATCGATTTTACCGATCAGATGTTGCGGCAAGCAGAGAGACCATTACCAATCCAAACTATCTGATCCGCGCATCACAAGTGCTGGGCCTTGGAGATGATCCCTTTCCATCGCCAACTTATGTCGACAATCTGGTAACCTGGTATCGTCCAGCTGTGCAGGCCATGTGCGCTTATCTAGAAAAAACCACTGGAAAGTCTTGGATTGCCGCACTTGGCAGAAACATTGTTTTCTCCGAGTATTCGATTTATGGGCTATTCGTTGATCGGTTATCGACGCAAAAGCATGATGTGTTCGCAACGGGTGTTTCGCTTTGTAAAACGGCATGGCGTGGCCGTGAATGGAATGGTGATATTTTGACAGAGTTTTTTGATACTCTCAGCCCAGACCATGTTGCCGTTGGCTTTCAATCCTTTTTGGGGGTTGATATTGCAGCTCTCTCCAACCAGCTGGACCGGGCCATTGCAGCAGCGCACGATATGACCGCATGAAAAAACTTTTCGACATATTCTGGCGTGCACCTGGTGCGCGTTCCATTTTGGTCACATGCTGCATTGTTCTGGCGGGGTTTAGCGAGATGATTGGCATGGGCGCTCTGGTTCCCGTTGCTGATCAGCTGAGCTCGACAAAAAGCGCTGGAGGCTCGATCCTTGGTGGATTTATTTTACACAGTTTTGCTGCGGTTCATGTCGAGCCCTCTTTTATAAATCTTTTGCTTTTGGTTGGATTTGCGCTGGTCATGAAATCTCTCATCGCATTTCTGGCAATGGCCTATGTTGCGGTTTCGGTTTCCAATGTCACCACCACCTTGCGCACAAAATTGCTGGATAGTGTGATGAATGCGCGCTGGTCATATTTTACTGATTATCGGCCGGGTCAGCTTTCAGCGATGATCTCCATGCAGGCAACTGTGGCAGGCGATGCTTATTATGCGACAGCGCAATTTGTTGCCACGGTGCTTTCCGGTGTCGGGCTCATGTTCACCGCTTTTCTGGTCTCAGGTGGTTTGGTGATTTACTGCCTGTTTGCCACATCATTCTTGGCCTTTCCGCTCTATTATATTCTGAAACAGGCCGAAAAAAGTGCGGCCAAACAGTGGAGCACGGCCAATGACTTGAGCTCGGGGGTTCAAGATGTGTTGGGCAATATGAAGCCGCTTAAATCCATGGCGCGGCAAAGGCCTTTCATGCGCTCGTTTTCTGAAGGCATCATGCAATTGCGCAAAGCCATGATTGTGATGGTGGTGAGCCGTCATGCGATTTATCATGGCCAAGATATTCTGGGTGCTGTCATGGTTATTCTTGGCGTGTTTGTGGGTGTGGCAATCCTCAAAACACCGCTTTCGGAAATGCTGGTCATTGGCATTATTTTTTATCAGGTGGTCGATGTGGTCAAGCGTGCGCAGCTGCATTTGCAGGGGGCGACGATTGCGGCCAGCGCTTACTACGGCTTGATCGATACAATCGCTCAATCGGATCACCAGTTAGAACCTGTGGTCGGTGCCATCACCCCAACGCTCAACACAGCAATCAGTTTTGATCATGTTGATTTTGCTTATGGTGAAACCCAGGTGCTGCGCGATGCCACGCTTGAATGTCCGGCGGGGAAAATCACCGTGCTCATCGGACCTTCTGGGGCTGGCAAAACCACGGTGATGGATTTGATCATCGGGTTTTATCTACCGACTAAAGGTACTGTTGCGGTGGATGGTGTGCCGATCAATCAGATCAGTCTGGCGCAATGGCGCCAGCAGATTGGCTATGTGCCGCAGGAGCTTACTTTGCTCAAAGGCACTATTCGCAGCAATGTGACGATGGCTGATGATACCATTTCAGATGACGCGGTGCATGAGGCTTTACGCCTGGCGGGAGCCAAAGAATTTGTGGCCGCATTGCCCGCTGGCATCCACACTGATATTGGCACGATGGGGGCAAAATTATCGGGCGGCCAGCGCCAGCGCATTTCACTGGCCAGAGCCTTGGTGCTGCAACCCAAATTGCTCTTGCTTGATGAAGTGACCAGTGCTCTTGATGAGGTGACAGAAGCTGAAATCTGCCGCAACATTCAGGAACTGGCTGGCAAGTTCACCATCATCGCGATCACCCATCGCCCCGCTTGGACCACCATAGCCGCAAGGCTTTACCGGGTGGCTGAAGGCCGGGTGGAGTTGGTGGTGTGAGCATGTCTAGGAACAGAAATATCGGGGATCATGATGCTATTTGTTGAAGTTACGCAGATGCTAGATTACGCGCGCCGCGGCGAGAACTTGACGGGTATTCAGAGACTCACATTCAATACGGCCATGCGGTTGACCGAGCTTCTCGGGGCGGAAAATGTCAAGTTATTGGCTTTCTCGGTTAAGTATCAGGAATTTCGCACCGCCGATCCTGCCCTGCTCTTTCAGTTTTGGCAGCACGACAGTAAAGACGATCAATCGCCCCTCGGCAAGTTCCTGTCCACTCTAAAACCATTACGATTGAAAAACCTGAATCCAAATATGGAGAGCTGGGACTATGCCCTGTTTGGCAAGGCCGATAAGATCTTATTGACCGAAGCCTGGTGGTGGCAAAAAGATGTGGTGACTGCAAATAAGCTATTAACGCAGCTCTCCCAAGCGACAATCATTCGTTTCATCCATGATCTTATTCCCGTTACCCAAAGTCGATTTGTCGGTGCTGATTTTAGCCATATCTTTGAAAGAGGACTTCTATCAGAGATCAAAAATTCTGACTTGCTGATTGCGAATTCTAAAGCGACGGCGAAGGATTTGAATAGCTATCTCAAACGGAATAAAATTAAAAAAGCTGTGAAAATTGTGCCGCTTGCGCATGAGTTCCAGTTGCAAAAATCGAACACCAAAACGCTCACCCATAGCCTGCTCGGGTTTGGCAAAACATTCTTCGCTAAGTTAAAGTTAAACGCCGTGCTGGAGGGTGCAAAAACCCGACCGATCGTTGTTGGTTGCGGCACGTTTGAAGAACGCAAGAATCTCTTTCGGCTGTTAAAGGCCTGGCAGAGCCTTTTAAAAATTCATGGGTCCAAAATTCCCACATTGGTTCTGGTTGGCCGCTGGGGCTTCCCGAGCAACCATATCAAACGCTTCTTAAAAAACACACGCTATTTGGATGGCAATGTTAAACTCTTATTTGATAT
>JANYGE010000135.1 GCA_025362535.1 Hyphomicrobiales bacterium | reverse complement strand
GCCGGTCTTGGCGTGCAGCTCGCGCAACCATCGGCGCAGGTCTTTGCGCACCTTGGCATCTAACGCACCGAAAGGCTCATCAAGCAAAAGAACGCGCGGCTCAATGGCAAGCGCACGGGCCAAGGCTACACGTTGGCGCTGACCGCCAGAAAGCTGGGCGGGATAGCGCGCTTCGAGGCCATCAAGCTGCACCAGCGCCAAGAGCTCCAGCACACGCGCACGAATTTGCGCTTCGGTCGGTCTGGTGCCACGCGGGCGGGCGCGCAGGCCAAAGGCAATATTGTCCATCACTGTCATGTGTTTGAACAAGGCGTAATGCTGGAATACAAAACCAATGCGGCGCTCACGCAGGCTGAGGTCAGCGGCATTCACATCGCCGAACAGCACCTCGCCTTGATCTTGAAATTCAAGACCGGCAACGGTTCGCAACAGCGTGGTTTTGCCAGACCCTGAAGGGCCGAGCAGGGCCACCAATTCTCCGGGTTGCACCTGCAGTGATACGCCCTTCAGTGCGGGAAACCGTCCAAAATCTTTGGCTATATTGCGAATAGAAACCGATACAGACATGGCATTCTCCTAGGGACGGTTGGCGGCGGCAAGCTCATCGGCAAAGCGCCATTCGAGCAGCGATTTAAGAATGAGGGTGAAAAGGGCAAGCCCCGCCAGCAATGTGGCCACGGCGAAGGCAGCGGTGAAATTATATTCATTATAGAGAATTTCAATTTGCAGCGGCAGCGTGGTGGTGAGGCCGCGAATATGGCCAGAGACCACTGACACAGCGCCAAACTCTCCCATAGCGCGAGCATTGCACAAGAGCACACCATAGAGCAGCGCCCATTTGATATTGGGCAAGGTTACATGTGCGAAGGTATGCCAGCCCGAAGCGCCCAAGGTGAGTGCGGCCTCTTCCTCGGCCGTTCCTTGCGCCTGCATCAGCGGGATCAATTCTCGCGCTACAAAAGGAAAAGTGACGAAGACCGTGGCCAACACAATGCCAGGCACGGCGAAAATGATTTCTATATTATGCAATTTGAGCCAAGGCCCCAGCCAGCCTTGCGCACCAAACAGCAACACATAAACCAAACCGGAAATCACAGGCGAAATCGAGAAGGGCAAATCAATCAGCGTGAGCAGCAGGCTCTTGCCCTTGAAATTAAACTTGGTTACGGCCCAACTGGCAGCCACCCCAAACACCATATTAAAAGGCACAGCAATCACCGCCACCAAAAGCGTGAGACGCAGCGCAGCGCGCGTGTCTGGTTCAGTGAAGGCTTTGAAGAAAACCTCAGCGCCTTTGCGCAAAGCTTCAGAAAACACAATGATCAAGGGCAGCAACAGCACCACAGTAAGAAAGCTGATGGCAAGAATGATGAGAGCAAAACGTAGAAGCCGGCTCTCGCCAATCTCACTGCGGGCTTGTGGTTTTAGGGTGAAAGCAAGATCAGCCATTGCCAAACCTCTTGCGTTGCCAGGCTTGCAGCGCGTTGATGATAAACAGAAGTGCAAATGAAATCAGCAGCATCACCGTGGCAATGACGGTGGCCCCAGCATAATCAAATTCCTCAAGCTTGATGACAATCAACAGCGGAGCAATTTCCGACACTCTGGGAATATTGCCAGCGATAAAGATCACCGAACCATACTCACCCACACCGCGCGCGAATGCCAGGGCCACGCCTGTTATTAAAGCCGGATAGACATTGGGCAACACCACCTGAAAAATTGTGCGCAGACGCGAGGCACCAAGAAGCGCCGAGACTTCTTCAATGTCGCGTTCTACCTCTTCAAGCACTGGCTGCACCGTGCGCACCACGAAAGGCAGGCCAATGAAAATGAGCGCAAGCACCACACCCAGCGGTGTATAGGCGAGCTTGAGTCCGAATAATCCCGCAAGCGCCCCGATAACCCCGTTGGGCGCATAGATGGCAGAGAGTGCTATGCCTGCAACGGCAGTGGGAAGCGCAAAGGGCAAATCCACCACAGCATCAATGATGCGCTTGCCGGGAAAATCATAACGTACCAAAACCCAAGCCACGAGCAGCCCGAAAACAGCATTCACCAGTGCTGCAATAAAGGCCGCACCAAAAGAAAGCCGCAGTGCTGCCAGCACTCGCGCATCGGTGGCGATAGCAAAAAATGCGGCTGGTCCAATGCTGAAGGCTTTCAACATCAGGGCCGCGAGAGGCAGCAACACAACCAGACTCAAAGCCGTAACGACGAAACCAAGCGTCAACCCGAATCCGGGCAAGACGCTTGGTTGACGAAAGGCTTTGGCGTGGAAAAGGGAGGACAACGCCACGCCATTCGCCTTAGTTAGTTGGTTTATAAATTTGATCGAAGATGGCACCATCAGCGAAATGTGTGGCCTGCGCCTTTTTCCATCCGCCAAATGCATCATCGATATTCACCAACTCAACCTTGGGAAGCTTGGCGAGATCAGCAGGATCTGCCGCTGATGGATCGCTCGGGCGATAATGTTGGTGGGCCGCCAATTTCTGTACTTCTGGAGTATACAGGAACTCGAGATAGGCCTTAGCAATTTCTTCATTGCCATTTGCTTTGGCGTTTTCATCAACCACAGCCACTGGCGTTTCAGCATTGATCGACAGGGAAGGCACTACGATCTCAAACTTATCAGCACCAAATTCATCAAGCGCCAAGAAGGCATCACTTTCCCAGGAGATCAAAACATCACCAATACCACGCTCGGCAAACGTGGTGGTGGACCCACGGGCACCTGTGTCAAGAACTGGCACATTCCGGTAGAGATCGGCGATGAATTCTTTCACCTTTGCCTCGTCGCCACCATTGGCCTTGCTGGCCCAGGCCCAAGCTGCGAGATAATTCCAGCGGGCACCGCCTGAGGTTTTCGGATTAGGTGTGATCACCTGTAGCCCGGCCTGGGTGAGATCGCCCCAATCTTTGATCCCTTTTGGGTTGCCCTTTTTCACCACGAAGACGATGGTGGAAGAATAGGGCACCGAATTATGCGGCAGGCGCTTGGCCCAATCTTCTGGAAGCAATTTGCCTTTGGTCGCGATGGCATCAATGTCACCCGCTAAAGCGAGGGTCACCACATCGGCCTTCAGCCCATCAATCACCGCGCGGGCCTGCTTGCCGGAACCGCCATGGGATTGATTGACGGTAACGACTTCACCATTGTGTTTTGCCTTCCAATCGGCGGCAAAAGCTTCATTGATCGCCTTATATAATTCGCGTGTTGGATCATAACTAACATTCAGCAGCGTCTTATCGGCAAAAGCCGAGGACACACCAAGACTTGTGAAAAGTGCGGTGGCAGCAACAGCTACAAGTAAACCGCGGCGGGGAATTGAGTTAGACATTTTAGGCTCCTTTCGTTTCAATAAACCTATACTACATCAATTTAGTATAGATTCAAGAGTTTTGTTCTTTTTACCGAACAAAATTATTTACCTAATATATTCATATAGTTATGGGTAAATGTTCGCCAATGCTGGAACTTTTATGAGATTTTTTTAGCGTCTGCTTGCTGAATGACCTGCGCTAAAGTCAGGTTTTCGAGTTGTGACAGATAATCCGCATAGGGCTTGTCAAAAGCCTGCCGCAGCTCACAAGCCGATTCGCTTATGCAATCTTCACATCGCCGATAGGCGGTGCGCGACAAGCAGGGCAGCGGCGCAATCGGGCCATCAACCAGCCGCAACAGCGGCCCAATATGGATGAGATCGACAGGCTTCAGCAATTCATAGCCCCCATCGCGCCCCCGCCTGCTGCTGATATAACCAGCGACCCGAAGCGAAGATAATATCTGCTCAATAAATTTCCGTGGAAGATGCTCCTGCGCGCAGAGCTCACGGATATTAAGCCCCCGCCCAGCCTCGGCCCGCGCCAAGGCAACAATGGCTTTAAAAGCATAACGGGCGCGTTGAGATATCATACTCGATATGTAGAGATTTCAAAAAGTAAAAGCAATGGTTCAGGCCAACTCTAACTCCCACTTCCCTTCCTCCCTCCCCTCGCCTAAACGCCTTTGCATCATGATCCGCATTGACTCCGTCTCCAAACAAAATGGCCATCAAATTCTCTTTGTTGAAGCCTCCGCCGCTTTAAACCGGGGTGAGAAAATTGGTTTAGTTGGTCCCAATGGGGCGGGCAAGACCACGCTGTTCCGCATGATCACCGGACAGGAAGAAACCGATGAGGGCCAAGTCTCGCTTGATCGCGGCATTACCATTGGTTACTTCAGCCAGGATGTGGGCGAAATGCATGGCCGCTCTGCCGTGGCCGAGGTGATGGAAGGCGCTGGGCCGGTGAGTGCTGTGGCTGCCGAGATGGCCGCACTTGAAGCGGCCATGGCCGACCCCGATAAAATGGATGAGATGGACGACATCATTGCACGTTATGGTGAAGTGCAGGCGCAGTTTGAAAAACTCGATGGCTATGCCCAGGATGCGCGGGCGCGTGAAGTTCTGGCGGGCCTCAGCTTCAGCCAAGAGATGATGGATGGCGATGTATCAAAACTTTCAGGCGGCTGGAAAATGCGGGTGGCGCTGGCCCGCATTTTATTGATGCGGCCCGATGCCATGTTGCTCGATGAGCCTTCCAACCATCTCGATCTTGAAAGCTTGATCTGGCTAGAGCACTTCCTCAAAAATTATGACGGTCTCTTGCTGATGACCTCACATGATCGCGAATTTATGAATCGCATCGTGACCAAGATTGTGGAAATTGATGGCGGCGAACTCACCTCCTATTCCGGCGACTATGAATTCTATGAAGCTCAACGCGCCCTCGCTGAAAAACAACAACAAGCTTCATTTGAGCGCCAGCAGGCTATGCTGGCCAAGGAATTGAATTTCATCGCGCGATTCAAAGCCCGCGCCTCACATGCCGCACAAGTGCAAAGCCGTGTGAAGAAACTGGAAAAGATTGACCGCGTGGAGCCCCCCAAACGCCGCGTATCAGTGGATTTTGATTTCGCCCCCGCGCCGCGTTCGGGTGAAGATGTGGTGAGCATCACCAATGTGCATAAAGCCTATGGCACGAAACAGATTTATGCTGATCTCGATTTTCAAATTCGCCGCAAGGAACGCTGGTGCATTATGGGCATCAATGGAGCGGGTAAATCAACGCTGCTGAAATTGATTGCAGGCGCTGCCGAACCGGACCAAGGCAATGTAGCGATTGGAGCCTCAGTGAGGATGGGCTATTTCGCCCAGCACGCGATGGAATTATTGGACGGCGATCACAGCGTTTTTGAATCGCTGGAACATGCTTTTCCACAGGCTACACAAGGCTCACTGCGCGCGCTGGCGGGCGCATTTGGTTTCTCGGGTGATGATGTGGAGAAGAAATGCCGCGTGCTGTCTGGTGGTGAAAAAGCCCGACTGGTGATGGCGCGCATGTTGTTCGACCCACCAAATTTTCTGGTGCTCGATGAGCCCACCAACCATCTCGATCTCTTCACCAAAGAAATGCTGATCAAGGCCTTGGCCGAATATGAAGGCACCATGCTCTTCGTTTCGCATGATCGCCACTTCCTTGCAGCGCTCTCCAACCGCGTGCTGGAACTCACGCCCGAAGGCATTCACCAATATGGTGGCGGTTACACCGAATATGTGGAGCGCACCGGCTATGAAGCACCGGGCTTGATCAATTAAGCTTTGCGCTTTTTTGCAAACTTCACTTTGCGCTCCGCCGTGAACGCCCACCAATTCTTGGCCTCACCAGTTTTAACCTGGTGAATGGCAGCCGCAAACACATCCCACACGCAAGGGTCATGGATGCTATTGGTGATAATCTGCAGACGCTGATAAAGTTCATCAGGATCACGTAATTTCAATTGCGCAACAGTAGAAATGCCCAGCAGTTTAAAATCAGCCAAAGCCGCTGGCCCCACGTTGCGCAAATCCTTCAACTCTAAAACTTTAATCAAAATCTCTTCGCAGTTTCGAGTTTCGTTTTCTGAATCCAGTCTCCTAGATTGACTTGCCATCGAAAT
>JANYGE010000114.1 GCA_025362535.1 Hyphomicrobiales bacterium | reverse complement strand
CCTGTGCTTCATCGAGATTTTTGCCTTTAATTTCGCCGTTTGCTTCCTTAGGCCAATGTTTAGTGAGGTCGGTAAAGACGCGCACAATTCCATCGTAGTTTTGCGAGGGTATGCATAACGTGCCAACGCTAGAGATTGATGACATTCCGCCCGCCGGTGCTGTAAAAGCACCCGACTCATCGATGAATATTTTCATGATAACGATTTAACATAAATTGCAGCAAGTAAACCTAACCTCAGCCCTCACCCGAACAATTTCCTTCCATAAATATCCTCAGTCCGATCCGACACAATATCGGCGATGCGCCGGGCTGCCGCAAACCAGATGATCGCTATGAAACCGGCAACAACTGCGATTGATGCGGCGAAATAGGAATTGATTACATATGCTGTAAGCAAAGCCTGTGGCAATCCGGCTTTGAGATCAATCGCGGCACCCTGCAAGGCTGCATATCCAAACTCTGGAACAAAGGCCGAAAGCGCTGCGTTGAAAATGCCGAAGAGCAGGTGCGGCACGGCCACGAGGGAAACGAAATAGCGCCGCTCTTTTTTGACGATGTCCAAAAGCTCCCGCGTGTGGTGGATTTCAACATCGGAGGCTTTCAGGAAGGCATTGAAAACCTCAATGCAATGGCCCGCCGCCACGATGAAAAATCGGCTGGCAATAAAGCCCACGAGCCACATCCAGGGATTGATAATTTCCAGAATAAAATGCCAAGCAAAACTCCACAGCGCCGCAAGGGGATTGTGGCTTTCTGCCAGCACCTGAAAAAATGCAATGAAGGGCTCACTGAGGAGATAAGCCAATAGAAAACTGATCACGGAAACCCCGATCAGTGTTTTCACAAAATAAAGCGCCATGGCTTTCACCAGCGGCAGCAATTCAACATCGCGCGTAATCACCCGGTCTTGGCTTTCGGGTAAAAAAGCCAGCAGCGCTTGCTGCAAAGTTAAACAAAAAATGGCGCAGTAACAAGTCACGCGCAAAGCCAGAGCCAGTGTCTCCAACACGCTTTTTACTTCAGCACTTTCCAATCCGGCAAACGCACCCACGGGCCAGCTTGGAATGAGCGAGGCCAAAACGCTCAGCAGCAAAAATGGCAGGGCCGGAATTAAGCTGCGCGCCGCCAGCATAAAGGCCATGCCAGCGCTGCGCCAGAAACTGAATAATGTGCGTCCATAAAAGCCTATATGAGGCAGCCGCAGCAAGATTATTGAGCCAACACAAGGTCGTGAAAAACCTGCTGCAATATCTCGTTCTTGCGCGGGCCCTTGGCTGAATAAAACGAGCCTTGCCCGGGTTCAAAACCATAGATACGGGCATCCAAGGCGGCCACTGCTTTGCTATGATTTTTAAGAGCCATGGCCAAACAGCGTTGATCGAGCTTCTCAATAAAAGGCGCATGCTGCACATGCAACGCCATGCGGTGGGTGGCCTCATCCATAAAATTTTCAGCACGTGCTGTGGCCCGCATAAAAACCACGCCCGCATTCACCCGCAAGCCGAGATCAGAATATTCGGGCCGCTCGATCAAGCCCACATCGCCCTTAAAATCAGTGGCAAAATTGGCAAATGATTTTTGGAACAGGCCATCAATATCAAAGGCCACATAGCTGCGCCCGGTGGCCTTAACAAACTGCGCCAACCGCAAAAACCGCAGGCATTGGCAATAGCGGCCTTTCAAGGAAATATTCAAATGAGAAAAATCTGCTGGCTCAAAGGTCACGGAGAAATGTTTGGGCAGGCGATCAATATGGATATGCGGAGCTGCATCAGCGCCGACCAGATGCAAATGCACCGCATTCTGCGGGCTTGAAACGGCAGCCGAACTGGCAAACATATTGGCAAAGCGTTTGAAATAGCTAAAATCCGCCACCGCAAAAAGCACAGGCCCCTCTCCACCACTGGGGGGCTCGCCGTGAACCGCAGGCAGCGGCGCAAGCGGCAAATGCATCACGCGCGCATCCTCACGCGCAAACCTGAGCCGCGAAAAATACTGCCGCAACGGAATAGGGTTGAATTTGTGATCAACCGTGAGGAAATTCCAAATACTCATTTACGCCTCTAGCATTGTAAAAAACAAAGGCCACCGACGCGATGTGGTGGCCTTTGCCGTGAGAAGCCTCCTGAAGCTTCGAACTATGCATTCGGTTAGGCGGTTACCCCAACGGAATTAATCCGCATAGTCTGGGCCTCATTAGCGTTGAACTCACTCGACATGGGATCACCTCCTTTCAATTGTTAACGACTCTTACAAGTTGCGCCCTTGCGAAAAAATTTTCAAGAGGACATTCTGCTGAAAACCAACACTGAGGATATTATGCAACAGGCCGATCTCATTATTACCAATGCCCGCGTCATCACCATGAACCCGGCCCAACCCTTTGCGCAATCGCTCGCAATCAACGGTAATAAAATTATTGCCGTGGGCAGTGCTGCTGATGTGATGGAGCTGCGCGCCAAACACACGCGCATCGTCGATGCGCAGATGAAAACTGTTATGCCCGGCATCATCGAAGGCCATGTGCATTTGTTTGGCGGGGCGGTTGAACTCACCACGCTCATGGTTAATCATGTCAGCAGCTTTCAAGAATTTTATGATTCAGTTTTGAAGTATCGCAAGGCCAATCCAAATCTGAAAGTGATCAGCGCCAATGGCATCGCCCATGAGAGCCTGGGCAAGGATGGCCCACTCACCAGGCAATTGCTCGACCGTATTGTTTCTGATGTGCCCTTCATCCTCGGCTGCTTTGATCACCACACCATGTGGGCCAATACCAAGGCCTTGGAAGCTGCCGGCATTATGCGCGGGCGCGCACTTCCGGTGGGCAATGAAATTGTGCTCGATTCTGATGGTCTCGCCACTGGCGAATTGCGTGAGCCCGCCGCCTATATGCCCGTGCAAGCGCTCACCCCCACGGGCGGGCGCGAATGGCTGGGCATGACCACGGGTGAAAACCCCTCCCCCGCTGCCACCGCCGAACAACGCCGCATTGATGAGGCCTTGATGATAAGCGGCATCAAACATGCCAATTCGCTCGGCATCACAACGCTGCATAATATGGATGGCAATTGGTATCAGCTCGAACTTCTGAAAAGCCTTTTGGATCGCGGTGAGCTCAATGCCCGCATTGAAATTCCTTTTCACCAGAAAAACTATTTTGACATTGCTAGGGTTGATGAAGCTGTCGACATGCACGCTCAATATAAGAATGACATGCTGCATTCCGGCCGCGTGAAAATCTTCATGGATGGCGTGCTTGAAACCCTCACGGCCTTGACGCTGGATGATTATCCCGGCCACCCCGGCAACAAGGGCGCACCTCTGTTTACGGCTGCAGATTTCAATGCGCTGGCCGCGCGCATTGAT
>JANYGE010000093.1 GCA_025362535.1 Hyphomicrobiales bacterium | reverse complement strand
ATCCTGAGCCCGGGTGAGACCCTCCACTTTGGGTAGATACCCAAGACTTTTGCGCAACCCATCCAGCGAGCGAAAATCCAAATCCCGGTTACGCCATTGCAGGGTCCGCACGGACTCAAAATTATGATTTTCGAGACGGTCAATCATCTCCTGATCAAAAGGTTCAGCCTCGGCTGTCACGCCAAAGGTGCCGTCATTCATATAGCGGCCCGCCCGCCCCGCCACTTGGCCCAATTCGCCGGGGTTTAAATTGCGAAACTGAAAGCCATCAAATTTGCGCGTGGCGGCAAAGGCCACATGATCGACATCCATATTGAGGCCCATGCCAATTGCATCAGTGGCCACCAGATAATCCACATCGCCCGATTGATAGAGAGCCACTTGCGCATTGCGGGTGCGTGGGCTGAGAGAGCCCATCACCACAGCAGCACCACCGCGCTGGGTGCGGATCAATTCTGCCACCGCGTAAACCATCTCGGCTGTAAAGGCGACGATTGCGGTGCGGCGCGGCAGACGCGAGAGTTTTTTCTGGCCGGCATAAGCAAGGTTTGAAAGCCGTGGGCGCGTGGTGAAATTACAATGCGGGATAAGTTTTTCGAGAATAGGCCGCATGGTGGCTGCACCCAGCAGCATGGTCTCTTCGGTTCCACGTCGATGTAATACACGATCGGTGAATATATGGCCGCGTTCAAAATCAGCGCAGAGCTGCACTTCATCAATGGCCAGAAACGGCACTTCAATATCAGGTGGCATGGCCTCCACGGTGCACACCCAATAGCGTGGCTCCAACGGAATGATTTTTTCTTCGCCGGTTATCAAGGCTACCGCTTGATCACCCACTTTGGCGCGCACGCGATCATAAATCTCGCGCGCCAGCAGGCGCAAAGGCAAGCCGATCATGCCCTTGCCATGCGCCAGCATGCGTTCAACAGCGAGATGGGTTTTTCCGGTATTGGTTGGCCCCAGAACGGCAGTGACGGGGCGATGAGATGGCATGGGTGGTAGAGGACTCACGTTTTCTAATTCCACCTAACCATAGATCGTCATTCCCGCGAAGGCTGGAAACCAACTATTTACAAATTCCCCTGTTTTAAAGTTGGATTCCCGCCTTCGCGGAAATAACGGTGGTTGGGTGTAGCGTTTTGCTCCATCCCCTTAACCTTTAGATTCAAACAGGAACGAACCACGCCCGAATCGCTTCAAGGACCAGATTCAGTTTTTGTTCCTTGGGCTTTGTGCATATTTTCAAAAATCTGGTTGGGCAAGGCCGCGTCAGGCTTTGAAATGAGCGGTACTTAAGCACCGCTAACTTTAACCATTGGGGGCTTATGGTTAATCAAACTCTTCTAGTAAGCCCTCAATTTTATTAAATAAATTAGCAAAGTGTTCTCCCATGGAACATACAGCGCCCGAATCGCTGTTAGGCTGATTTTCCACCTTTGTTCACGCCATAGGTAGTGGTTTGACCAGCAGCGAACACTAGGCCGAATTGCATTGCGCAGAATTGGCGGTGAAAATACGTGCGCTCGTTAACCTCATGTGCCAGAACTGGAATGACGATTTTGAGTGAGTGCACAAGCTGTTCTAACTTGACCTTGGAAATTTGGCCCCCTATAGAGACGCCAACAAGAGCTGGAAATCCACTTTCCGGCTCGTTCTTTTGTATGGAGATTACGATGTCGCGTGTTTGTGAATTAACTGGCAAAGGTCCGCAAGCGGGCAACAAAGTGAGCCATGCCAACAACAAAACAAAAACTCGCTTTTTGCCAAACTTGTGCCAAGTGAGCTTGATGAGCGAGGCGATGGGCCTTTCTTACAACATGCGCATTACAGCCCATGCTTTGAAATCAGTTGAGCATCGTGGTGGTTTGGATGCGTTCTTGCTGAAAGCCAGCAAGGATGATCTGTCGATCAACCTGCGCAAGCTCAAGGCTGCGATCACCAAGAGAGTTGAAGCTGCACCTAAGGCTGCTTAAGTTTTCTAAATCAATTTCAAAAGCCGCTCTGTTTCTGAGCGGCTTTTTTGTTATGGTTAGATGATGGACCAGAAAAGACATTCCGCCAATGCGCCGCGCGATGGCAGCCCTCGGGTGCATTCTTCATCGACGCTGCGCAATTGTGAGCTTGGCCAATTTACCGATGTGGCTGAGCGGGTGTCGATGGCCGAAACCGTGCTGGGTGACTATTCTTATATCGAACGCCACACTGAAATTATTTACGCAAATATCGGCAAGTTCTGCGCCATCGCTTCTGATGTGCGGATCAATGCGCTCAATCATCCCATGGAGCGCATTTCACAACACAAGATCACCTATCGCCCGAATGAATATTTTCTCTATGCGAAGATCGACAAAGAATTTCGGGAGGAGCGCAAGTCAGCCATTGTTGAGATCGGTCATGATGTGTGGATTGGCCATGGTGCCATTATTTTGCCCGGGCTGAAAATCGGCCATGGTGCGGTGATTGCCGCAGGTGCTGTGGTGACCAAGCATGTTGAACCCTTTGCAATTGTTGCAGGCGTTCCAGCCAAGCGCCTCAAGTGGCGCTTTGGTAAAAAAATCCGAAGCCGCATTATCGCATTGGCCTGGTGGAACTGGCCGCATGATAGGTTGGCCGAGGTGGTGAGTGATATGCGGGAATTGAAGATTGAGGCGTTTTTGGAGAAGTATGAGTGAGTGGCCTTCGTCCGCACTAACAACACTGTGATCAAGTGTTGCATTGCTCGGGCCCTGATTTAATGCCACATCAAAACCATGGATCTTAATGTTTCAATTGGGGCTGCCGCCCTTGCTGGCGTGATCAGCTTTCTCAGCCCTTGCGTATTGCCCTTGGTGCCGCCCTACCTGGTTTTTATCAGTGGGGTTTCGCTGGATGATTTGAAGGCCGCTGAGGGAGATGAGCGTGCCAAGAACTATCGTTATGTGCTGCTTGCTGCTTTAATGTTTGTGCTGGGGTTTACCACGGTGTTTGTAGCGCTTGGCGCTACGGCTTCCTATTTCGGGCAAGCCATTCGAGCGCAATTGCCGCTGCTCTCGCAGCTTGCGGGCATTCTGATTATCATTATGGGCCTGCATTTTATCGGTTTGTTCAAGCTGCAAATTCTATCACGCGAAGCGCGCTATCATCATGATAGCAAGCCCTTTGGATTATTCGGGGCCTATGCAGTGGGTCTGGCTTTTGCCTTTGGCTGGACACCCTGCATTGGGCCGGTTTTGGCGGCCATTCTTTCGGTTGCCGCGAATACTGAAAGTGTCACCAAAGGGGCCATGCTGCTTGCGGTTTATTCTCTCGGGCTTGGTATTCCATTTCTCATTGCCGCTGCCAGCGTGAATGTGTTTCTGCATTTCTTTGCGCGGTTTAAATCAAAACTTGGTGTGGTTGAAAAAATTATGGGTGCTGCTTTGGTGCTCACTGGCATCATGTTCCTTACGGGATCCATGCAAACATTTTCCTATTGGATACTCGAAACTTTCCCTAGCCTTGGTGTCATTGGCTGATTATCATTCACGCTATGGCGGACGATCTTTTTCAAAAACTTGAAGGCATTCAAGCGTGTGTGTTTGATGCTTATGGCACATTGTTCAATGTGGCTTCTCCGGTTGAAAAACTGGCGAGCACGATTGGCGAGAAGGCTGTCGATGTGGCAAAGCTGTGGCGGCAGAAGCAGCTTGAATATACTTGGCTCAGAAGTCTCATGGGGGTTCATGCTGATTTCTGGGTGGTGACACGCGATGCGTTGGATCACACATTAGAAGTTCACGGCATCACTGAGGCTGGTCTGGCCGATGAATTGATGACGCTTTATCTGAAACTTGATGTGTTTGAAGATGTGGCTGCAACTGTGCAGGCCATTCGCGCCAAGGGCAAGCGCTGCGCAATTTTGTCGAACGGCAGCCCATCAATGTTGGATTCGATTGTGCGCCATGCCGGAATAGAAAAACTATTTGATCATGTGCTGTCGGTGGAAGAAGTGGGCATTTATAAGCCCAGCCGTAGGGTCTATCGTTTGGCCATGCAGCGCCTGCAAATTCAAGATGCGCCGTCGATTTGTTTTATCTCGGCCAACAGTTGGGATGCGCAAGCCGCCGCACAATTTGGCTATCAGGTGGTGAAGCTTTCGCGGGTTGCCACCGTGCCAGATCGCATCCCCGGCAAGCCTGTTGCAGTGATTGATGGATTGGGCAAGCTTTTGCAGTTGGTTTAACGCTGCAACACAATGCTGGTCATCACGCGCTGCTCATTATAATCACCTGATGCTGCGCCTGAATTAAACCAGAGCCCCTGATAGTTCACGCCTGCCGTCATATTGGGATTGAGTTTCCAATCGAGACCGAGTTTGGCCGTGGTGCTGTGGTCAATGCTGGTGCCAGAATCTTGCACGCTGAAACCAAGGCCGGCTTTAGCATCTAAATTCTGGCGCAATGCATGCGTGAGATCGAGGCTGGTGGTCCAGCTGCGGTTTGCAGAAACTCCGGCCGTAGATGTTTCATCAATGCTGAAACCTGATGTGGCCTCAACCGATGTGAGTTCAGTAGGTGACCACTTGATGCGGCCCGCAACGCCTAGGCCTTGGGCGGTGCCAAGGCTGGCATCGGCATAATCGCGCACCAGATAAGTGAGCGCCACTTCGCCATCCCAGATCGGTCCACGATTAAGGGCCACACCAGCGGCAAAGCTCACGCCCTGTGAGTTGCGGGCAATGCCATTGCGATCAAAAGTTTGATCATGAAAGCGCGGCGCATAGGTGAGTTCCACAAAGGGCTTAAAGGCTGCACCATTATCGGTGAGGCCCGCGCGCAAAGCGATGCTGGGGGCATAGTAATTGCGGTCTTTATTGTCTTCCACGCCGCCACCGCTCAAATCCACATCGTCATAAAGGCTGCGCGACAGAGTGGTTTTGACACTGGCTTCCAACCCGCCAAAATCATGGCTGAGCTTGGCTGATGTGGTGAAATTATGATCGCGGCGCGGGCTGATGGCGCTGCTCGGCACTTGGCTGTTTTCGCTGCCAGTTTCGCTTAATGTGTAAGAGGCGGTAAAATCGACTTTAGTGCTGCGGCGAATGTCGAGGCGGAAAG
>JANYGE010000082.1 GCA_025362535.1 Hyphomicrobiales bacterium | reverse complement strand
ACCCGCAATGGCAAGGCCATTATGTTGCAGCCGCGTGAATTCAAACTTCTTGAATATCTGGTGCGCAATGCCGGCCACATCGTCACCCGCACCATGCTTCTCGAAACGGTGTGGGATTATCACTTCGATCCGCAGACCAATGTGATCGACGTGCATATTTCACGGCTGCGGGCAAAAATCGACAAGGGCCACGAAGAGCAACTGCTGCAAACCGTGCGCGGTGCGGGCTATATGATCCGTGCTCGTTAATCCGAAAATCTTCAAGACCTCGACGTTCCGCCTTGCTGCAATCTATCTGCTGCTGTTTGCCTTATCCACCGCCACGATTCTGAGTTATGTTTACTACAGCACGGTGAGCCTGCTGGAGCGCCAGACCGAAGATACAATCCGGGCCGAAGTGGAAGGCCTTGCTGATCAATATCGCATCCGCGGCATGTCGGGCATTCTTGATGTTGTCGAACGCCGCAGCCGCGAGAAGGGCGGCGGACTCTATGCTTTGAACGGGCCAAACGGGGCCCACATTGCAGGCAATCTACTGACATTCCCAAAAGGGCCCATTGAAGATCGGGACTGGATTGATTTTCCAATCCGGGTTGGAGAAGGCGCCGCAGTGCGCGACCATATTGTGCGGGCCTTTCATGTCGAATTGACTGGCGAATATGAATTATTGGTGGGGCGCGATGTTCAGGGGCTCAGGCTTTTTGGCGAGGTGATCAAAAAGACGCTCTATTGGGCTCTGGGCCTGGCGATGATTTTGGGTTTGGGCGGTGGCTTTCTGTTAAGCCGCAATTTCCTAAAGCGCATTGATGCGATCACCGAGGCGAGCCACACCATCATGGCGGGCGATCTCTCGCAGCGCATGCCGATCACCGGATCTGGCGATGAGCTTGACCGGCTTGGCACATCACTTAATGAGATGCTCTCGCAAATTGAACGCCTGATGGCGGGCATGAAAGATGTGACCGGCAATGTGGCCCATGACCTCAAGACACCTCTCACCCGGATGAAAGCCCGCGTTGAAGCAGCCTTGCGCAGCGAAAGAAAGGCCGAGTATCGTGGTGCGCTCAGCCAGACCATTGAAGAATGCGATGGCCTGCTGCGCACCTTCAACGCCTTGCTGTCAATTGCCCAAGCCGAATCGGGCCAGCCGCGCCAAGCTTTGGAAAGTCTGGATGCGCATGACATTCTGCTGGATGTGGTTGAGCTTTACGAACCCATTGCCGAGGAAGCTGGAGGCACCCTGACGCTGCAAGCCGATCCGGGCCTTCTGGTTCATGGCAATCGCCAGCTTTTGGCCCAAGCCGTGAGCAATTTGATCGATAATGCGCTGAAATATGGTGATGGCCCCGATGGCTCTGGCGCGCAAATTTCAGTGCGGGGCAAGATTGAGCAGAATACGGTTTATATTTCGGTTGCTGATTCAGGCGCAGGCATTCCAGCCAAAGATATTGACCGGGTGCGCGACCGTTTTGTGCGACTCGATGAAAGCCGCAGCAAACCCGGCAATGGACTGGGGTTAAGTCTGGTGTCCAGCGTCATGACCCTGCACAGCGGGAAACTGCTATTGGAAGACAATCAACCGGGTTTGAAAGCGGTTTTGATTTTGCCGCTCGTCTCCTAAAGCTGTATAAGTTCAAGTTGAATACCTAAAACACCATCATCCCGACGAAAGTCGGGATGATAAACAATGTGAAAGTAGGCCGGCGTGGATAAATATTTGGAGAAAATGACATCCTCTCAAATCCACGCAGGTTCGCCTTATCTCACTCAATTGCTGACCCATCATCAAGCTTTTGCCAGCCGTGTGTTTGCGGAAGACCCGCATTGGCTGCTAGATGAAATCTGTGATGATCTCGAGCGCGAAGAAAATCTCGCAGAGCATCTGCGCCGTAAAAAAGCGGAAGCAGCTTTGTTGATTGCAATAGCGGATATCTCAGGCACATGGTCGGTTATTGAGGTTACTGCAGCGCTCACGAAATTTGCCGATGCCTGCCTCAATGCCGCCGTCAATTTTCTTTTGCTTGAGGCTCAGCGCAAAAATAAACTCACCCTTAAAGATCAAACCAACCCTTCGCTATCCTGTGGCTATGTGGTTCTCGCCATGGGCAAGCATGGGGCAGGGGAGCTGAATTACTCTAGTGATATTGATCTCATTATCCTTTATGATCCAGAAATTGCGCCCCTGCGGGAGGGCGTTGAACCTTCAACATTCTTTGTGCGCTTTACGCGCGATCTTGTGGCCCTGCTGCAAGATGTGAGCGAGTATGGTTATGTCTTTCGCGTCGATCTGCGCTTGCGCCCCGATCCGCGCGCCACCCAAGTGGCGATCTCAATGGAAGCCGCTGCGATCTATTATGAAAACCAAGGCCAGAATTGGGAACGTGCAGCGATGATCAAGGCCCGCCCCGCCGCTGGCGACATTGCCTTGGGTGTGGAATTTCTGAACCGCCTGAAGCCCTATATCTGGCGCAAATATCTCGACTATGCGGCTATCGCCGATGTGCAATCTCTGAAACGCCAAATTCACGCCGTTAAAGGCCATGGTGAAATTGCGGTGCGCGGCCATAATTTAAAACTGGGACGCGGCGGCATTCGAGAAATTGAATTTTTTGTGCAAACCCAGCAATTGATTGCGGGTGGGCGCAACCCCAATCTGCGCGGGCTTCGCACACTTGAGATGCTTGATGCTTTGGCAGCGGCAAATTGGATCACACTAGAAACAGCG